>CAUULA010000023.1:0-26454 GCA_963545855.1 uncultured Prevotella sp. | reverse complement strand
GATGACGTCGAGTCTCGTGGGCTCGGAGATGTGTATAAGAGACAGCGGCAACACGGGCGCATGCCCAAGGAATAGGCTCCTCTTTTCCCGTGAATGATATCCAGTATAAAATTACCAAGAACGATTTAAACCATCACACGGACAACCGTGTCGTTGTCATTTACATCGGTGGCTCGGGCGATGTGGTAGTACCCTCTACCGTGAAACATCCCGAAAGTCATGAGATCTACAAAGTAGTTGGCTCCGAGGCATGGACAACCTGCTCCAATTCAATAACCAGTCTAACTTTCTCGGAAGGTTACCTTGAGATGGGAAACGGATGCTATACAAAGAAGCATAGCCTGACGAAAATTACTTTTCCTGCCAGTTTTAACAAGTTGGGGCACAGCTGCTTCGAGGGAAGCAAGAACCTGACCCGCTATGAAGTATCAGATGCCAACTCCACCTATAAGAACAACAGCGACGGCTGGCTGCTCACCAAGGACGACAAGACGCTGGTGTCATTTCCTCCGGGCATTGCCGGCGACATCACTATCCCCAACACAATTACGACACTTGCCCAAACGGCTTTCAAGACCTGTCAGAACCTAAGGAAAGTAACGATTCCCGCCTCGGTAATCTCCATCGATGCCAGCGAAAACGCCAGCTTCTACGCTACGACATCCCACATCACCGTAGATGCTGCAAACCTCAGATACAAAGACATCAACGGCGTACTCTTCACAAAGGACGGCTCACAGCTCATCACCTTCCCTAAGTTCTACGACGGGACGCTAACCAACAAGAAATACACCGTACCTAACAGCACGAAGATAATCTGCAGCGTGGCATTCGCCCAGATAGAGAAGGAATTGCTGAAGTCAATAGACCTCAACGAAGTGGAGACCTTGCAGCCCAAGGCTTTCTACTGGGCCAACGGTCTGGAAGAGGTTACATTCGGAAAGAGCGTCAACAATATCAAGGACGGAGCGTTCATAGAGTGCCCCAATCTGAAGAAGTTCATCGTGGACACCAACAACAACACTTACATGGGCAAGGACAATGCGGTCTTCACGAAAGACGAGAAGACGCTCGTGCTCTATCCTACAGGCATCGGAGGTTCTTACTCCATCCCCGCAGGAACGGAGAGCATACAAAAGTGCGCTCTTTACGGCTCCCAGCTGTCGGGTATAGCATTTCCTTCCACACTAACGAAGATTGGCAACGAGGCCTTACGATTCAGCCAGATTCGGACGATTGACTTTGGAAACGATTCTCATTTGAAGGAAATTGGCAACGAGGCGTTCGCCGAGTCGAAGATCGACGGCACGATTATCCTCCCTGCCTCCTTAGAGACTATTTCTTACCATGTGTTCTACAAAACGAATGTGCAGAGCATGCATGTAGCCGACGGATCCAAACTGACCTCCATTCCCGACAAGGGCTTCGACAACATGCCCAAGCTGGAATCATTCGTGTTCGACGGCTCTGTCAACGCCCTGACATCCATCGCCTCAGAGGCTTTTGCCGACGACCCCAAGTTGAAAAACTTTGAAGTTCCCACCACGGTAACCTACATCGGCACAAGCGCGTTCCTGAACACGCCCGCCCTCGAGACGGTAACCTTCAAGGAGGCAGCCACTATTAAAACCATAGGCAATAGTGCTTTCAGCTACAGCGGCATTAAGACGATTTCGCTGCCCGAAAGTGTAACAAAGATAGAGAAGCAGGCTTTCGATAACTGTACGAATCTGAAGACCATTGATATTCCAAAGAATGTTACGACCATCGAGACCGGCGCGTTCAACTTCTGCGACAATCTGACGGCCATCAATGTGGATGCCGCCAACAACTATTATGCCTCGCTTGACGGCATGCTCACCGACAAGAACAAGACAACCCTCGTAACTTTCCCAGCCGGAAAGGCCGACTCAAGATACACGCTGATTCCTAACTTCACTACGGTGGGACAGTATGCTTTCTATTCCAGCAATAAGGTGACAAATGTTACTTTTCCGAAGACCGTTACTGAAATTAAGACCCGTGCACTTGCCCTTTGCAAGAACTTGAAATCTCTCAGCTTCATGGGCGAGGACAATGTCCCCACATTAACTAACGATATCACTTACCAGTCGTCCAGCAACAAAGACATCACCATCTTTGTACGCAAGAAGTGGTACGAGAAAAGTGCCAATGATGTAGCAGTTGCCAATTATAATGCAACCTTCAAGGAGGTTCATCCCTCGTTTGTAACAGCAGAAGGCTACGACCGTGGTACGGAGTTCTTCCCCACCTCCGTCGACAATGTGGGCGTCATCAGCTTCTACAAGCCGCGCAACTCCGTCATCATCGACAAGACGGCCAAAGAATCAAATTATACAGACTCTCGCGGAAAGACTTGGCCGGCCAAATCCTACGGCGTAAGCACTATTCTTGATTATGCCTATCAGAATGAGACAACCGTGCAGGATATCGTTATCCTTGCCGACATCGGTGTAATCGGCCTCGATGCCTTCAAGGCCGGCAACCAATTGAAAGGCATCTACTTCGTGGATAACACACCTGCTGAACTCAACTCCGTAGATTACGGCATGGACGCTGACTATCCTTTCAACGACGGACAGGCCATCTATGTGCGCCCCTCCGTGGTCAATGATTACAAGACCGCATGGGAACAGAGCCACACGCTCGGCATCACCCACGAGATTCCACAGAAGACCAATGCCTACGGCGCAACGCGCTGCTATCCGTTCGATGTACTGTTCGACAACAGCGGCAATGTGCGCCCCTACCTCCCCGTGGACTTCAGTCGCATGTCGCCTGCCTATCCTTACGCCAGAGCACGCCGCATCGACGACGGCTATGTGCCCGCATTCCTCGGAGTGCTGCTCCACAGCGTGAACAGCGCATCCGCAACTTCCTACTGTGAAATGACCGAAGAGCAGGACCACCACGCCGTTACCGACCCATCGGGCATGTACAACGCCTCTACCTACAAGATGGTGGGCGTGGTCGAGGACACGCAGGTGTCAAGCACGGCAACCAACAACTGCTACGCCTTCAGCAAGAGCCAGGGCAAGTTCCTCAAGATCAAGACCGAGCCCCAGTACAACACCATGCCTTACTTCAGCGCCTATCTGAAGCTCAACAGCAATAACCAGGCCAAGGCGTTCTCGTTCCGTTTCGACGACGAGGGCTCCTCTACGACAGGCATTGAGAATACCGAGACCGCGGAGCAGGACAACGGCAACGAGCCCTACTATAACCTCAACGGCATGCGGGTGAGCAAGCCCTCGAAAGGCGTGTATATCCGCAACGGAAAAAAAGTAATCATCAAATAAACGATAACGACATGAAGAAAAAGACATATATACAGCCCAGGGCAGAAGTAATCGTCATGGACGGAGATACGCTCATGGACGGAGAATGGTGGAGCGTACAAGTAAATCCCGGAGAGGAAATCGGCGATGACGACATCGGAGCCAAGCCGAATCCCTTCGACGGCGAAGGCGGCTGGATCGGATATCAGCCGTGGGAAGACTAAACAAAGCCCGGCGCGACCGTACAAAACCACATAGCGCATACACAAAGGCCGTCTCCATATTGTATGGAGACGGCCTTTTAAACGGATGAAGATGGTTTCGTAAATGGACAAGGCAACTCCTGCCCGCATGAAGTTTTCAGGAAAAACGAAGCAATCTGTTGCAAGTATGACCGAAAAATGCTATTTTTGCAGGGAGAAATCAGCATCCGGATAATGGCAAAGCACAACGAACTGGGAAAATGGGGCGAGCAGCTTGCCGAACGATACCTTATCGACAAGGGCTATTACATCCGCGACCGCGACTGGAGATTCGGGAAGCGCGACCTCGATATCATCGCCGTCAGCGAACAGCAGAACCTGCTCGTGTTCGTGGAAGTGAAGACGCGGCAGAACGATAAGTTCACTGAACCGGAGGCCGCGGTCGACCCGAGGAAAATACGCAACCTGGGAATTGCGGCCAACGCCTATATCAAGGAGTTCGCCCTCGACTATGAGATACGCTTCGACATCCTGACCATCGTCGGGACGGAAGAGGCCGATGCCCGCATCGAGCATACCGAGAACGCCTTCAACCCGCTGCTATTATAACATAAGGTATATGAAGAGAAGGGTCATACATCTGAAGGAAACCGACTCCACCAGCCGCCGCCTGCACGACTACGAGCCGCCCGAGGGCGAGGAGATGACCATAGTAAGGGCCGACTACCAGACCGCCGGGCGTGGCAACGGCACCAACACCTGGGAGAGCGAGCCGGGCAAGAACCTGCTCTTCTCCGTCATGGTGCACCCTGAGCATGTGCCCGTGCAGCGGCAGTTCCTGCTCTCAGAGGCCGAGGCATTGGCCATCCGGGAAGTACTCTGCCGCTATGCCTCCGGCTTCACGCTGAAATGGCCGAACGACATCTATTGGAACGACCGCAAGATAAGCGGCACCATCATCGAGACCCGCATAGGAAAAGAGGGCGTGAAGCGCTGCGTCTACGGCACGGGCATCAACATCAACCAGCGCGAATTCCGCGGCGACGCCCCCAACCCCGTATCGCTCTGCCAGATCACAGGCCGCGAAGCAGACCTCGACAGACTGCTCGAAGAGATTCTCGACGCCATCGAGAAATACCTCGGCATGCTGCACGAGAACAAGTTTCAGGACATCGCCACGCTCTATCACGCCGTGCTCTACCGCTCCCGTGGCTCCCACCGCTTCCGCGACGGGCGGGGAGAGTTCGAGGCATCCATCGTGAGAGTGGAAGACGACGGCCGCCTCATCCTGCGCGACAGGCAGCGCCGCATGCGTGACTATGCATTCAAGGAAGTAGAATTTATTATATAAGAAAGACTATGGCAAGATTCAAGAGAATTCTCCTCAAGCTCTCCGGCGAGAGCCTGATGGGCCGACAAAGCTTCGGCATCGACCCCGACCGACTGGCCGACTACGCCCGCCAGATCAAGGAAATACACGACATGGGCGTGCAGACAGGCATCGTAATCGGCGGCGGAAACATCTTCCGCGGACTCAGCGGGAGCCAGAAAGGCTTCGACCGGGTGAAGGGCGACCAGATGGGCATGTGCGCCACCGTCATCAACTCGCTGGCCCTGAGCTCCGCGCTCGGTGCCATCGGCGTGAAGACCAAGGTGCTCACCGCCATCCGCATGGAGCCCATCGGCGAGTTCTACAGCAAATGGAAGGCCATCGAGGCTATGGAGCAGGGCTATGTCTGCATCTTCTCGGCAGGAACGGGAAGCCCCTATTTCACCACCGACACGGGCTCATCGCTCCGAGGCATAGAGATAGAGGCCGATGTGATGCTCAAGGGCACCCGCGTAGACGGCGTCTACACGGCCGATCCGGAGAAAGACCCCGCTGCCCGCAAGTTTACTGAAATCACCTATAGGGAGGTGCTCGAGCGCGGCCTGAAGGTGATGGACCTCACCGCCATCTGCATGTGTCAGGAGAACAATCTGCCCATCTATGTCTTCAATATGGACATCGTGGGCAACCTGAAAAAAGTGATGGACGGCGAGGAAATCGGCACGCTGGTGCACAACTAACGGCTGAAAGGCTGACGAAATCGGCGAAATCGTGGGACAAAATCGGCGAGATTGTCTGACGAAATCGGCGATTTTGCCAGACAAGCCGCAACCACAGTCACGAGAGCGAACGGCAAAATATAGGACGGCCATCTGCTGACCGCCCTTTTCCTCGTAGCCTCAAGATGCGCAAAAGGCTATTTCTCTTCCTCGAAATCCACATATTCGCCCTCGTCCTTTGGGATAATCTTCTGGCTGGCCTTCCGCGGTTCGCGCCGGTCCACCACGCCCTCCTGATCGCCATAGGTATGGTCTTGCTGCCGCCCCTGCCGCTGCCCCATCTGCTCACGGAAAGTCTTCGTGGTCTGATGGATGCGCTTATAGAAGCTGTAGCCTATGTAAAGAGCCGCTATGAAGCAGGCCAAGAAAAAGAGAAACAGAATCTGAAGCAATATCATTTAGCCTTTTTTCTTAAAGTTTACATAAATCGAAAGAATCACATACCATGCCATGATGACGGCGAAGGCCGAGATCCGGAATAGCAGGAGCAGGGGAACGCAACTGAGCAGGAATACATACTTGACCTCGTTGCCTTTCCATCCCCAGTGCTTGAACTTGAGGGCGAACATGGGAATCTCGCTTACGAGCAGCCAGCTCGAGAGCCCCACCATCACCACAATGCAGGGCATTGCCCACTCGAAAGAGGCGATGGCCTGTCCTCCTCCCGCTATCAGGGAAGCCCAGAAGAGGGCGTTTGCCGGAGTGGGAAGGCCGATGAAGCCTAAGGCCTGACGCTCGTCGAGATTGAACTTGGCCAGACGGAGGGCGGAGAAAGCCGCCATCACGAAGGCGAAATAGGGCAAGACGCCCCGCAGAGGTTCCAGAAACGGGGAATAGTCGATCACCAGAAGCTCATAGAACACCAGCGCCGAGGGAGCAAAGCCGAAAGTGATGTCGTCGGCCAGGGAGTCCAGTTCCTTCCCGATGGGCGACGAGACATGAAGCAGACGGGCTGTCATTCCGTCGAAGAAATCGAACACCGCCCCCACGACTATCCACAGCAGAGCCATCAGAGGAAGCCCCAGAAAGGCGTAATAGGTGGCAATACAACCCGAAATCAAGTTGCAGCAGGTGATCATGTTGGGGATATGCTTCTTCATAGGCTTTATTGTTAAACCTTCAGCTTGGCGATAACGGTCTGGTCGCCGGTAGTGGTCTGCCCCATCTTCACGCATACTTCAGTGCCTACGGGGAGGAATACATCCACGCGGGAGCCCAGCTTGATGAAGCCCAGATGCTGGTCGATGTAGCACTCCTCGCCCTCCATGGCATAGGTAACGATGCGGCGCGCCACGGCCCCGGCTATCTGCCGGCAGAGGATATCGGTGCCTTCAGGGGTGGTGATCATCACATCGGCATGCTCGTTTTCAGCGCTCGCCTTGGGCAGCCAGGCCTTGTGGTAATTGCCGTTAAAATGCTTGACAAACTTCACCTGCCCGTCCACGGGAAACCAGTTGGCATGAACATTGAAGGGACTCATGAATATCGAAATCATCAGGCGGTTCTCATGGAAGTAAGTATCCTCGAAGACTTCCTCGATGACCACCACCTTCCCGTCGGCCGGAGCCACCACGATGCCTTCCGTTTCCTCTTCCTTGAAGTAGCGGATCGGGCACCGATAGAAGTTCAGCACGATGCCGTAGCATACGCCGAAAACCGCAAGAAAGATCCAAAACGGTATCTTGCTCTCAAGCCGAAAGAGCAAGAGGGCTACGGCCGCAATGGCTATAAACCCGTAGATCAGTGTGTCGGTGCCTTCACGGTGTATGCGTATTTTCTTGAGTTTCTTGATTCTTTTTCCCATGATAGACAGGTGAGAGTTTTACGATTGCAAAGTTACGATATTTTTATCGGTCTCACAAATTTTTCATATTTTTCTTTTGGACATGTCATAAAATTAGCGTAACTTTGAAGCTCTGAACGCATTAGCTTTTTTGAAAGACAATGGAAGATTTCATACATTTGCATGTCCATACGCATTACTCTATTCTCGACGGCCAGTCGAAGGTGTCTTATCTGGTGGATAAAGCCGTCGGCAACGGCATGAGAGGCATGGCTATCACCGACCACGGAGTGATGTACGGCATCAAGGAGTTCTCCGACTACTGCGAGGGCGTCAACAGGAAGCGCAAGAAGGAAGGCCTGGAGCCCTTCAAGCCCATATTCGGATGTGAGATGTATGTAGCCCACCGCCGCAAGGAAGACAAGGACAACAGCAAGGGCGACAAGTCAGGCTACCACCTCATCGTGCTCGCGAAAAACCATAACGGATACAGGAATCTCGTCAAGCTCGTGTCCAATGCCTGGGTAGACGGTTACTATTATCGCCCACGCACCGACCGTGCCGACCTCGAGAAATATCACGAAGACCTCATCGTGTGCTCCGCCTGCATTGCCGGAGAGGTGCCGGCGAAGATCCTCAAGGGCGACATCGAGGGTGCCAGGGAAGCCTGCGAGTGGTATCACCGCGTCTTCGGCGACGACTATTACTTGGAGCTGCAGCGGCATGAGGTGAAAGATCCTTCTATCCGGGCCAACCGTGAGACCTACCCCCTGCAGCAGAAGGCCAACCGGATACTCATCGAGTTTGCCAAAGAATACGGTATCAAGCTGGTCTGCACCAATGACTGCCACTTCGAGGAGAAGGAGACCGCCGAGGCTCACGACCACCTCCTTTGCCTTTCCACGGGCAAGGACCTCGACGATCCGAGCCGCATGCTCTACACTAAGCAGGAGTGGTTCAAGACCCGTGAGGAAATGAACGAAATATTCGCCGACATCCCCGAGGTGCTCTCGAACACGCTCGAGATTCTCGACAAGGTGGAAACCTACAGCATCGACCACGGTCCTATCATGCCCTTCTTCCCCATTCCGGAAGAATTCGGAACCGAAGCGCAATGGCGGGTGAGATTCTCGGAGCAAGACCTCTACAAAGAGTTCACGAGCGACGAGAACGGCGAGAATCCGCTCCCTGACGACGAAGGGCAGAAAGTGATAGAACGACTGGGAGGCTACGACAAGATGTACCGCATCAAGTTTGAGGCCGACTATCTGGCACACCTGGCATACAAAGGAGCCAAGAAACTCTATGGCGACCCGATTTCCGACGAGGTGAAGGAACACATCAACTTCGAGTTGCATGTAATGAAGACTATGGGATTCCCGGGCTACTTCCTCATCGTGTCGGACTTCATTGAGGCCGCCCGTGAGAAACTGGGCGTATGGGTGGGGCCGGGGCGCGGCTCCGCTGCCGGCTCCGTGGTGGCCTACTGCCTGGGAATCACCAAGATCGACCCTCTGAAATACGACCTCCTGTTCGAGCGCTTCCTGAATCCCGACCGCGTGAACCTGCCCGATATCGACACCGACTTCGACGACGACGGCCGTGGCAAGGTGCTCCAGTGGGTCATGAACAAATACGGCAAGGAAAACTGCGCACACATCATCACTTACGGGACAATGGCCACCAAGAACTCCATCAAGGATGTGGCACGCGTGGAGCAACTGCCTCTCGACAAGTCGAACGCCCTCTGCAAGGCCATTCCCGACCGTTTTCCCGACGGCATGAAGATGAATCTGCCGAACGCCATCAAGTGCACTCCTGAGCTCCGGGCAGCCGAAGCGTCCACCGATCCGAGGGAAGCCAACACCATTAAGTATGCCAAGATGCTTGAGGGAACCGTCCGCAGCACGGGCATCCATGCCTGCGGATTCATTATCTGCCAAGACCCCATCGACCAGTGGGTGCCCGTGAGCACAGCCGACGACCCCGACTTCCCGGAAATAAAAACCGCCGTTACGCAATACGACGGGCATGTCATAGAATCCACCGGACTCATTAAAATGGACTTCCTCGGACTCAAGACCCTCTCAGAGCTTAAAGAAGCCTGCAAGGTGGTGAAGCAGACGAGGGGCATAGAAGTGGACCTCGACCATGTCCCCATCGATGACGACCTCACCTATAAACTATATCAGGAGGGACGCACCATCGGCACCTTCCAGTTCGAATCACCCGGAATGCAGAAATATCTGCGGGAACTGAAACCGACCGTATTCGAGGATCTCATTGCCATGAACGCCCTCTACCGCCCCGGACCGATGGACTACATCCCCGACTTCATAGACCGCAAACACGGCCGCAAGCCTATCGAGTATGACATTCCCTGCATGAAGAAATACCTCAAGGACACTTATGGCATCACGGTTTACCAGGAGCAGGTGATGCTCCTCTCGCGACAGCTCGCCAACTTCACCCGCGGCGAGAGCGACGCACTCCGCAAGGCAATGGGCAAGAAGAAAAAAGCCATCGTCGACGCAATGAAACCCAAGTTCATCAAGCAGGGGCAGGAGAACGGGCACGACCCGAAGATACTGGAGAAGATATGGAGCGACTGGGAAAAGTTTGCCTCCTATGCCTTCAACAAGTCGCATGCTACCTGCTACTCATGGGTGGCCTACCAGACCGCTTACATGAAGGCTCACTATCCCGCGGAGTTCATGGCAGCCATCATGACGCGCCGCAAAGACGACATCAAGGAAATCACCAAACTGATGGATGAGTGCCGCTCGATGAACATACCGACGCTGGGGCCTGATGTAAACGAGAGCTATGAGTTCTTCGGAGTCGACAAGCAAGGGGGCATCCGCTTCGGATTAGCTGCCATCAAGGGCATGGGAAGCCAGGCTGCAACCGCCATTATCCAAGAACGCGAGAAACATGGACCCTACAAAGATATATTTGATTTCGCAGAACGAGTGGACTATCACTATGTAAACCGCAAGGCTTTCGAAAGTCTGGCATACAGCGGAGGTTTTGACAGTCTCCATCTGATGCGCGAACAATACTTCGAGGCATCAGGGCGCGACGAGACTTTACTCGACGCCTTGGTTCGTTACGGGCAACGCTATCAGGAAGGAGCAGCCGAAGCCGCAAACTCACTCTTCGGATTCGGAAGCGTCGAAATAGCAAAGCCGCCCGTGCCGAAAGCCATGGAATGGAATAACATCGAGAAACTGAACCGTGAGCGCGAGCTCGTGGGGATTTACCTGTCAGCCCATCCGCTGGACGACTACAAGGTGATCCTGGAAAGGCTCTGCAATGTGCCGTGCGCAGACCTCAAGGGGCGCGACACCGACCTCGAAGAGTTCTCCAAGAAAACAACCCTGACCTTCGGCGGAATCGTTACCGATGTCAAGCAGCGCTTCTCCTCACGCACCAACAAGCCATTCGGCATCATCACCATCGAGGACTACACCGGAACGGGTGAGTTCACCCTCTTCGGCGAAGAGTGGACGAGGTTCAGCGGGATGTTTGCCAACGAGTACACCATCTATGTTACGGCGAGTTGCGTGGAGCGTTTCAAGGACAGCGGAAAGTTCAGCCTGAAAATTCAGAATGTGCAATTCCTGAACGATGTGAAAGAACACAACCTGGAACGGATTACCCTCCAAATGGACAGCGACAAGCTCGACGAGGCCTTGGTGAATGACATTCTGACGGTGGTGGATGACAACCCGGGTAATGTACAGCTCTACTTCAGCATCAAGAATCCGGAAAGCAAGCAGCGACTGGTGCTCCATGCCAGCCGGAAAGGGCTCAATCTAAACAAGAAGGTCATAGCCTTCGTGGAATCGCAGGCCGATCTGGAATATTATATCAATTAAATTCTGGCATGATGTTTGCAGAACATAAGATAATTGCGTATTTTTGCAAGAAATAAAACATAACAAGAATAGAAATGGAAGTTAAAATCACAACCGAGAATTTCGAGAGTTATAAGAATGGCGAATTGCCATTGGTAGTTGACCTATGGGCTACATGGTGTGGCCCCTGCCGCATGGTAGGACCCATCATCTCAGAGCTTGCCAACGACTACGACGGTAAGATCGTTGTGGGGAAATGTGATGTGGAGGAGAACGAAGACATCGCCATGGACTTCGGCGTACGCAACATCCCTACCATTCTTTTCTTCAAGAATGGCCAGCTGGTAGACAAATTTGTGGGCGCAGCCCAGAAGGAAGTTCTGGAAGAGAAGTTCAAGGCACTGCTCTAAGAAACAGAAAATCATAATATAGAAAGTGGCTTTTAACTCTGTAAAAGCCACTTTCTACTTTACTTTTAACGACAGACAGGCCTCCTCCTATCGGCCGTTCAGAATTCCACAAGTCGGGAACCGTCTTCTTGCTCGGTAATCGCAACCTTCGTGGCATCCTCCGGTAGGAGTTCCTCTATGAGCTCCGGCCATTCCAGAAAGCAGAGAGACCCACTGTCGAAATAGTCCTCGTAGCCCATGTCGTATACCTCCTCGAGTTTCTTGATACGATAGAAGTCGAAGTGATAGACCGAACACCCCTCCCCGTCGGTATACTCGTTGACGATGGCGAAGGTAGGTGAAGTAATGACATCCTCCACACCCAACTCCTCGCATACGGCTTTGATAAAAGTAGTCTTGCCGGCTCCCATCTTTCCATAGAAGGCGAAGACCGTAGCCACACCCTTCTTCTCAATAAACTCACGAGCGGCCTCGTGAATCCTTTCCAATGACTCTATTCTTATCTGCATATTTCCTTATCGTTTTCTGGGTTTTAATGTAATGAGCGGAATGAGCATCTCCTCCATGGAGATTCCACCGTGCTGGAAAGTGTCTTTATAATAAGACACATAGTAATTATAGTTGTTCGGATAGGCAAAAAAGGCGTCGCCCGTAGCGAAGACATAGGTGGTACTGACATTAGGAGACGGCAGCTGCGCCTTGCGGGGATCCTTGATGGTGAACACCTCTTTCGGGTTGTAGTTCAGGTTTTTACCCAACTTGTAACGCAGGTTGGTGTTCGTATTGCGGTCGCCGATAATCTTAATAGGCTCCGAGACCCGTATACTGCCGTGATCGGTGGTAATCACAATCTTATAGTCAGCTTGGCAAAGAGCCTTCAGAAGGTCTGACATGACAGAATGTCGAAACCAGCTGACAGTAATATTACGATAAGCCGACTCGTTGTTGGCCAGCTCACGAATCATCTTCGACTCCGTGCGGGCATGCGAGAGCATGTCGATGAAGTTCACGACCACCACATTCAGGTCGTTTTCCTTCAGATTGTCGAGCCTGCCGAGAAACTGGGCGGCATTGCCCGAGTCGTTAATCTTATTGTAGGAAAACGAGTCGTGCCGTCGATAGCGGTCTATCTGTGTCTGGATGAGAGGCCCTTCGTTGAGGTTCTTTCCCTCCTCCTCGTCTTCGTCTACCCACAATTCCGGAAACATCTCGGCAATTTTATTGGGCATCAAGCCGCTGAAGATGGCGTTGCGCGCATACTGGGTGGCAGTCGGCAAGATACTGATATACATATCTTCCTCAATATCGAACATGTCGCCAATTTCCTGCGAGAGCACACGCCACTGGTCGTAACGGAAATTATCGATGACGATGAGGAAAACCTTCTCTCCATGATTCAACATCGGGAAAATCTTGCTCTTGAAAATATCGGGGCTCATTACCGGACGGTCGGTTACCCCCGGGGCTACCCAGTCGAGATAATGATTCTTTATATACTTGGCAAATCCAAGGTTGGCCTCCTCCTTCTGCATACTAAGCATTTCGGTCATGCTGCTGTCGGTAGAGCTGAGTTCCAGCTCCCAGTGTATCAGCCGCCTGTAGACTTCCTTCCAGTCGTCGAGCGTCTCGCTGTTGGAAATCTGCATTGCGATGTCCTGATAATTCTGCTGATAGCCACTCTGCATAACTTCCGCAACGATTTCCCGCTGATGGATATTCTTCTTCAGGGTCAGCAGTATCTGGCTGGGGTTGACAGGCTTAATGAGGTAGTCGGCTATCTTGGAACCTATAGCTTGGTTCATGATATTCTCTTCCTCGCTCTTCGTAACCATCACCACAGGCGTGGCAGGGCTTATCTCCTTGATGTGCTGTAGTGTTTCCAGACCTGTCAGACCTGGCATCATCTCATCGAGCATGATAAGGTCGAAGGTGTGTTGCCTGACTTGGTCGATGGCATCAGAGCCGTTACTCACCGTAACGACCTCATATCCCTTCTTCTCCAGAAACAGAATGTGCGCCTTGAGAAGCTCTATCTCGTCGTCCACCCACAATAATAATCCGTTGTTCATATCCTAAAATCCTTCTAAATCGTAATATTCATCTTCCAAATCAAATGTTTTGGCCTTTGGTTTTTTCCCTGTCTTCTTAACAGGCTGCTTCCTGCCTTTATTTCTCGTAGTGTCGCTCGGTTCGAGCCCGAAACCATCGTTGAAGTAGATTCCCGTACTGGTGCGTTTCTTAGGCGTGGCAGCAGGCTTCTTTGCGACAGTCGGCTTAGTAGTCGGACCCGGTTTGATTGCAGGGTTGACCGCTGTCGGACGAGTCTTCGCTTCCGACTGAACAGGTGCTCGATCGGGAACTACCGTCGTTACCCGCGGACTTTCCGCTGGCTTTTTCAGAGGCTCGGCGGGAATGACTGTGGTGCCTCCGGCAGGCTTGACATTCCCCTCCGGTTTGGAAGGTATCACCGTGGTACCGGCAGGCTCCATGCTCTGTCCCTCGTTGAAAGGAATAATCGTGGTGGCAGATTGATCGTTCCGTTTCTCCTCTATCTCAGGAACTACCGTCGTTGCGGTATTTCCCGGTCTGACATCAAGACCATTATCCATAAACACACCACGGTCAAGACTGCGATCAATTTCCTCAACTGTCGGCTCCGCAGATTCCTCCGTCGTAACCTCCTCGGGGTCGGCAAGCAAGCGGAAAGTGCTCACCTTCAACGGAGCAAAGTGTCTGGCATAGAACACACCGTAGTCGTCATAGCTGAAAGGATTACCTATCATCCCAAGATTCGGCTCACTAATGACGATCGTCCATCCATTTCCCAGACGACGCACAATGCTCTGCTGCCGGTGGAACTGACGCGCATACTGAAAGGCCTCGTCGTAGTTGCGGAAGCCGGTTACCTGCATACGGTGAAGACCAGCGTCCTCCTCGATCGTGATCTCAAAGTTGCGGACCAAGAAGTTGGTGAAATTAAACCGGGCCAACTCAAATAGCAATTGATTCTCGTTCACGGAATCGGGCTTGTAGACTATCATGAAGACAAAGTTTGCATTGCGCTCATTACTGAAAGTGCGGGCAGCTATGGAGTCGCTGTCGTTGAGCACGATGTTTCTCCGAGTCCACACATCGCCGATGTCAAACCGACCGCCACGCAACCTCCTACCGGCATTTACTCCCTTCATAATCATTCCGGCCATCTCACTCAAAGCACTCTCCGGATACTTCTCCAACACGGTCTTCATATCCCGCAGACAACCTTCAGCATCACCGGCGTTCAGCTTACCCAGACCTCCGATGAAGAGAAACTTATCGCGATTGGCACCCAACGGGAATCGGGTCTCTGATAAACGCACATTGACACGCACTTCGTTCAGACGGTCAACCTTAAAGGCGGCATAGGTAGCGGCATAGAGCGAGTCTTCCAGATGCACTCCCATACGAGCATTCTCCTTAAAGTACGGATCGCTGAGAATAGCCGTCCACTCGCTCTTCGGATACTCCGCCTTTAACTTCCGCACATAAGCCTCCGCCCGATCGGGCAATCCCATCCGATTATATAATAGGAAAAGATGATAATATACATCTGCCATCTGCTCATAGTCAGGATACCCGTCGGCCACGCGGCGCAGATTGCGCTCGCTCAGACGGAAATTTTCCATCTTGTCCTTGAAGATGACCCCGGAGCGGTGAAGCCCCTCTTCCAGAATCTTGTTGCTGGCCTCTGTCTGCTCGGGGGTGAACGGTATCTGGGCCAGATAGTACTCCCGCCGATGAGGATCGTTGCGGACACTGTCAACGATGTTCTGCATAGAGTCTCGCTGAGATAGTTCACGGGCGATGGAGTCGTTCCGAACAGCGGCATGTCCATCGAGTTCGCTTCCTATTCCGGCAACTACCGTCTTGTTCGCCCGCTGCCAGTTATCCGCATTCTCACGATTGCCCCATAGTTTCCGAAAAGTCTCTTTGCCCTGCGCCACCACCATGGGGTTATAGAAATACCACATGGTTCCCTGCTGGGTGGTGCCCGGCTGTTGCCGCACCTGCGGATTCCCTATAGCCGTTCCACCCGCATTGCGCTGTTGGATTTGGGCCGCCTCTCCCTCTGCCAAAATACGAGCTTCCTCCTTTTCCTTCTTTTTCAAAGCGTTGATGACACGGTCGATGGCCGCATTACGGTCTTCCTCGCTCATCTTAGCCAGAGCCTGCAAGGAATCCTGAAGCTCTACGGCCGAGGTATAGGGCACCAACTCGTCGAGCACCCGGCTACGCTCAGAAAGCTGCTGATAGTCTTCTCGGTCCTTGTCGAGCAGCCCGATGGCCTCTCCATAGCACCGCCGGGCATCGGCAAACTTCTCCTTCGCATAATAAAGATCGCCCAGACGAAGGAGCAGCACCCCCTTCTCTATACCGTTGCGCACGGCTTTCCTGTTGCCCTCTTCGTAAGCATTGATAGCCTGAAGGGTATCCCGATCAGCCAGATAAATATTTCCGATGGCATAATACACTTGTTCCAGATACTCCTTGTTATTGTCGGATGCCGCCATTCGGCGCAACTTGCCGATCATACTTTTAGACTGTCCCTTTGCCATCACCTCTGTCTGGGCAATGCGGGCGTTGAACTCGAGTTCGTAAGGAGGGTTCATGCGGATGACATGAGCAAAGGCCTTATGTGCAGACTCTCGCTGACCAAGGCGAGCATGGAGTTGCCCCATGAGAAACCACTCACGGGCTTTCTGCTTACGGCGCATCTCGTGCTTGATCACCTTGCGCAGATAAGGGATGGCCTTAGCATATTCGCCCGTGTGGAGATAATAGTCCGTGTAGGTATAATCCCACTCCTTCACGGCACGCCAGTCCATGGAATCACGGCGCATATTGCGGATGACATCCTCGGCATCATAGAGCCAGCCGTTCTCGATATACGATTTTGCCAACCAGGCCCGAGCCTTGCCAAGGATGGCCGGCTGTGTAGCATAGAGGCGGCTCATATAGGAAAAAGTGGAGGCAGCCTCGTCGAATGCTCCTTCATGGAACTGAGCCCGCCCCAAGAGCATCCATGCCTTCCACAGAAACGGGTTATACTCGCGGCGGGAAAGCCACTCGCGGTCTTTCTCCGTCTTGCGGCGCTGCTTGTCCCATACCGGCCTGCGCTTGATGCTATGCTGGTGGATGGCTTTCTCCGACTTCTCTATGGCACGGTCGAAGTTGGCCTTTCCCAGTTCACGGCTGTTCTTGTTGCCCACGGCATAGAGCGGAATCAGCTCCGTGAAATTATCCTTGTTGCCGGCCTCCTTTTCGAGCGAGCCGTCGATGTAGGCCTGTGAACCATTGTAATAGGTATTATATCGTGCATTGAACGAATGCCACCATCTCGACCCTGAAGTATTCTTCTGGGTTGAGCAGGCCGTGATGAGTGTCAGCGAGACAGCCGTCAGCAGCACAAGCAGGTATCGTCGGTTGCGTTTCACTTATTTTCCTTCTATCATCATGATGACCTCGTCTTTCATCTGGTCTGGCAAGTTGATGCCCCGGAGGATGAGACTGCGGTTCCACCCCTTCACTTCTTCCGGGCGCATGGTATAGAGTATTTCCGAAAACTCCTCGGCCTCCGTGTCGGTATAGCCATCAGAAGGACGGCCACGATAGGCATCAAGTTCCTCGTCGGCATAATATTCGATTTCCTTGGTGGAAGCCTCCATCATGCATTCCTGTTCACATTGCGGGTCGATGCCCGAGCAAATGGCGCACGACGAATCGGCTCGCGTAATCTCGTCTGTCTCGCCTTCCTTTCTGAATATCAGGCTGAAGACTGCGACAAAAACACCCAGTGCAATGAGAATAATCAGTAAATAGAGCATGGCAGGTATTCCTCCTCGGTGATGGTAAAGCCTGCATGGCGCAGGTCGTCCCAGAAATGGGGATACGACTTGCTCACAACCTGCGGCTCATTGATTCTTAAGCCAGAGAAAACCACTGACAGCGGAGCGAAGGCCATGGCCATGCGATGGTCTTCATAGGTGTCAACAGGCTCCATGCTCGCCTCGCAGCGCTCTCCGTTCCAAAGGAGTTCGGCATCGTTTCGGCTCTCCAAGACAAAGCCCAGCTTCCTCAGTTCGGCCTTCAAAGCCTCGATGCGGTCGGTCTCCTTGATGCGCAGACTTCCCAGCCCCTTAAAGTGGAAAGGAATATTCATTCCACAGCAGCCCGCCACGAGGGTCTGTGCAAGGTCAGGCGAATAGATGAAATCGTAGTCCAGCCGGGGAATGGTGCGCAGGTGGCGACTGAGCTCGACGGTGGTGGGAACGCCTTGCTCATAGCTCATGAACGAGGTCTTCACCCCCAGCAGGGAAAAAATATAACGCACCACGGAGTCGCCCTGGCGTGATCCGTCCATCAATCCCGTAAGGTTGATCTTACTTTCATAATCATTACAGAGTGCCAACAGCTCATACCAATACGACGAACCGCTCCAGTCGTTCTCTATCTGATACTCCTGACGGGAATAAGACTTGGGCTTCACGGTGATCGTATCGACATCCGACCACTCTGCGTCAGCCCCGAATTCACGCATAGCCCAAAGGGTAAGGTCGATGTAAGGACGGGAAACAATCTCGTCGGTCAGGCGCAGCTCAAGCCCTTTCTGCATGACGGGACCGGTCATCATCAAGGCCGACACATACTGCGAGCTCACATTGCCCGGCATATCGATATGGCCGCCCTCGAGATGGTGGCCCGTAATTCGGAGCGGCGGATAGCCTTCTTCGCCCAGATAGGTAATCTCGGCACCCAGATAACGCAGCGCGTCAACGAGCACTCCGATGGGCCGATGCTTCATGCGCTCGCTGCCCGTGATGACATGCGTGCCCTCGGTAATGCTCAGATAGGCCGTCAGGAAGCGCATGGCCGTTCCGGCAGCCTTGATGTCGATGACTTCCGGCAGCTCTCTCAATGCATGGAGCATCACGCTTGTGTCATCGCAGTCAGAGAGGTTGTTGGGGTTGAGCGTGCCTCCCGCGAGGGCATTGATGATGAGAGCACGGTTGCTGATGCTCTTCGATGCCGGCAGGTCTATGGTCGTATCGAAATGCGGGGGAGCCAGAATGGAATATCTCATATCTTCCTATTTCGCGATTTTAATGGGCAAGTCTACGACACCCTCTACACGGCCCTGCTGGGCACGGGTGGCCCGGGTCCGTCCTTTCTTCGGTCCGGGGATGAGCGGGCTGTGGTATAACACATGGCGCATACGGGCTTTCTGGTCGGCAGAAAACTTGAATCCCAAGGTGAAGAAGTAGTCCATGAAGTTGGCCGATTGGAACGACTCGCCATTGCATCCGGTACGCGCCATCAGCACGCTCACCTTCAAGGCCTCGCCGGAAGACTGCGACGCCATGTACTGCTGCACACCGTCTGTATACTCCTTGCGCGTATAGCTGGGTGTGTCGTCGCAATAATCGGTATCCTTACAGTCGTCCGCTATCTCATATCCTCCGTCCACCTCCCGTTCCGCAAAGGTGTGATGCAGACCCAGATAGTGTCCCAACTCATGAGCCAGCGTAACATTCACATCCTTCGCGATGAGCTCGGTGCTCTGCGGCAGACGGAACATCTGATGATTGCTGTTGGTATACCGGTCTGACTGGTAATAGTTGCCGCCGGCATCCTTCCAGGCATACTTGCTATTGATAGAGGCACAATAGGCAAATCCGAGATTAGCCTTGGTGATGCCCGCCTTGCCGGCATCGATCTTGGCAAGTCCCTCCAGCTCCTCACCCTCTACCGTATAGGGCATATGGGTGATGCCCAGCGTCTCTGACTGCGCACCATCCTCGGCCGCGAAATGATACATCATGACATTGATATACTCATTGGGCTCCCAGATGTAGCGCACATAGTCCTTATGATTGTCCATGAAATCATAGGGATCGATGGGATAGGCACCGTTCCATTTCACATATTCCACGCCGGGTACGGGAAGCTTGCGGCCTTTCTCGTCATACTCGGCAAGGACAAACTTCACACGGATATCCTCACTCGCCGACTGCCACTGCGAGGCATATACATTCCCCGCATAGAGGTCGTTCACATTGGCAAGAATCTGCTTCAGCCGTTCCTGCGGAATATACTGGCTCTCGTCAGACGCATCCTGATAGAGCACATGAAAGATGACGGGCAGCTTGTAGGTATACGACTCGTCGATCACGGCGGTGGTCGCATCCTCGTCTTCGTCCACCCCAACCTTTGGGGAACCAGAGGGGACATCGCCGTCGGAGCACGACACGAGGAAGAGCGCCAGTAGCGCCAGGCACATATAGAAATTCTTTTTCATATCTTACGATTCTGTCTTTACTACAAAAGTAGTAAAAAATAACGGAGAAATCAGGCTTTTCGTGTGGAATTCTCCAAAATTATTATTTTTTTGAAAAAAAGCCCGCCCAAACTTGCACATCTCACAATTATGTCGTACCTTTGCCGTCGCTAAATCGGGATGTAGTTCAGTAGGTTTAGAATGCTGGTCTGGGGGACCAGTGGTCGCTGGTTCGAGTCCAGTCATCCCGACAACTCCATGTTTCTTATTCACAAGGCGGAGAATGCCTTAGGGCGGAGGGCCGAGGTCTCTCGGGCTGATTGTCCGCACCCACCCTGACCGCTTCCGGCCATGGGCACTCCTGCTCTTTGCCGCATTTTAATGTGTTACAAGCTGCGTGTAACGACATTACACGCCGTGTGTAATCGCATTACAAGCAGCGTGTAAGACCGCAGATAGCCACCCTGCGCAACGGGGGCAGCAACTCGGCGGGGACGCTTCCGCCAGCTCCGCCGTACAGGCAGGAGCCTCCCGCCGGCAGAAGGAGAGGTCTTGCGCCGACGGAAAGGCTAACCTTTCATGAACTCACGGCCCGACTTCCAGGCGTCGCCCACCTTCTCGCCCACGGCATAGTAGCCATTGCGCATCGCGTCGAAGAGGAAGGTGTTGAGCCTGCCGGCATCTATCTTGCCCCGCTCATCAAGCACGCTCTCGCTGGCCTTGACATCCACGATCTCGCCCAGCATCAGCAGTCCGTAGCTCATCCGGTGCTCTTCGGCCAGACGACACTCGAGGGTAACGGGATACTCGGTTACTATGGGGGCGTCTACCAGCTCGCTCTTCACGGCATGCAGACCGCAACGCCCGAATTTATCGGGCACCTTGTTGGCAGACACCGTGCCGAGATAGTCAGACTCCTTCAGCACCCCAATGGAAGGAATGGCCAATGTGAAGGCCTTGCGGCGACGGATATTGGCCACGGTCTTGTGGTTGGCGGCCAGATTGAGCGCCACCATGTTGTCGTCGCAGATGCCGCCCCATGCCATCATCATCTCGTCTACACTTCCGTCTTCATTGTAAGTTCCGATCATGTAACATGGCATCGGAAACAGATAAGGATGTACGCCTAAACTTTTCATCGATTCTCCTCCTATTTAAGTTTACGGCAAATCTACGAAGATTCCGGGAAAAACGCAAGGGAAAAATGCTTTTTATTGAAAAACTTACTGACTTTTCGGGGACAACATCCAGCGCATGAAGAAACTACTTTTCTTCATCGCACCCATGGCTTCCATGCAACGGCGTGCACAGTCGCAGCCCGTCGACCGGCGGGAAGACTCGTCCGTGAACCCTGCGGCCTGCTTCCGCAAAGGCACCAGCGTGGAACATGCCATAGAACAGACAGCCTGCAAAATCGACGGCAAGGAGGCAGGCAAGGCTTCCCGCAAGAACATCAAGGCAGGAAACCGGAGGCAAGCGGCAAGACCAATAACCGAGGAGAGCCCATCCATGAAGATTCAGGACGGGCTCTCCGCTTTATTTATCTTTCAGAGCGCATTCATCACCAGCCAGCTTATGTAGGCCAGATAGACGAGCAGGAGCACTCCCCCCTCCCACCGGGCAACGGTATACTTCGTAAAGGAGACCAACCAGAGCAAGCCGCTCGAAAGCACTAACATCGTCATGTCGAGATAGGTGATGCCGCTGATTGCAAGCGGAGTAATCAGCCCCGTGATGCCGAGAATAAAGCAGATGTTCAGCACATTGCTGCCCAACACATTGCCGATGGCTATCCCACTATTACCCCTCCGGGCTGCCACCACACTCGTGGCAAGCTCGGGCAGAGAGGTTCCGCCCGCCACGATGGTAAGTCCGATGACGGCATCCGACACTCCCAAATAACGGGCAACGGCCGTAGCGCCCTCCACGAAGACATTACTTCCTGCGACAAGGCATGCCAGACCGGCCACCACCCACATCACTCCTTTCCACACGGGCATGTTCCTCAACTGGGCCGCATCTTCCTCCACCTCCCCGGATCCACGGATGGCAAGAACCATGAACACGGCAAAGATCCCGAGCAACACCAAGGCATCCAGCCGAGAGATATCACGACCGAAATAGCAGAGCACGATGAGCGCCGTGGAAGCCAGGAACGCAAAGGGCAGGTCGCGGTTGACCGTAGCCTTCAGGATGGTCATCGGAGCCACCAGAGCCGCAACTCCCACGATGAGCAAAGTGTTAAAGATATTGCTGCCCACGATATTCCCGATGGCCAGATCAGCCGACCCCTTCAGGGCCGACACCAGACTGACGCAGAACTCAGGAGCCGAGGTTCCAAAGGCAACGATGGTAAGTCCGATGACCAGCTGAGAGACATGCATCTTCTCGGCAAGCCTCACGGCTCCCTCAGTAAGACGGTCGGCACCCCAAAGCACGAGAATGCCACCAATTAAGATGAACACGATATTGAGTATCATAAGCAAATAATTTGGGCACAAAGATACGAAAAATCCCCGAATGCTCACGCACTCGGGGGAAAATAACAATCACTTAACTAAAAATCTATGAATCTATTTATGGAAAACACTTTTATCCTATCTCTATCCGGCGAGCCACCTGTGTCTCGGGCTTTACGAGCTTGGGCAGCTTCACGGTGAGCACTCCGTCGGCTACCGAGGCCTCAATCCTGGCCTTGTCGACATCATCCGGCAGAATCAAGGTCTGCTCGTACTTGCCGAACGCGAACTCGCGGCGCAGATAATGGGCATGCCCCGTCTCTTTCTCACGATGATTCTCCATCTTGATGTGAAGATCGCCATCGGCATTGATGGCAACATCAAAGTCTCCCTTGGCCAGCCCCGGGGCCGCAAGCTCTACGACATAGTCATCTTTGGACTCCGCCACATTGATTGCGGGCGCCGTCGCGTTTACGCGTGGCATATTGTTGTTGAAGAAGCTGTTGAACACTTCCGGTAACCATTCATTTCCGTACATAATCTTATCTCCTATGGTTAAATTAATACTCAATGTTGACACCAAGGGAAATACAAGATTCATACCAGAGGGGGAAAAGACGACAGG
Organism: uncultured Prevotella sp.; assembly: GCA_963545855.1. Taxonomy (GTDB): domain Bacteria; phylum Bacteroidota; class Bacteroidia; order Bacteroidales; family Bacteroidaceae; genus Prevotella. The sequence goes on along the minus strand of CAUULA010000023.1, from coordinate 3,392 downwards.
ATGGCAGCCCTGGCTGCCATCCTGTCGCTCAACCTGACCTTTTCCTCTTGGCTAAAGGAATGTAAATCAAAAGCCTATTCCTCTTTCCGGTCGTCAGCATTGTCGTCCGCAGCGGGAGCCAATGCTGCCTCGAAGTCGGTAATACCATTCTTCACGAGAAGATTATACCACTGCAGCAGCTTCTTGATGTCGCTGTCGTGAACGCGGTCTTCATCGTAATTGGGCAGGATTTCCGCAAAATAGGCCCTCAGCTCCTTGCCCGAGCACTTCCTGTAGTCAAGCGAGGAAGCCTTGCCCTGCTCCTTTTCACTCAGGTTTTTCAGCACCTGCCAGAGTGGGATGTCGTCTGCGTCGGTATACATAGCTATGTCGGCCAGACTGGTTACACGGTCTGAGGCAAAAGCCGGCATGCGCTTATGAGTGTCGTCCAACGCCTCAACAATGAGATTAGCTTTTCCACGGGAAACTAATTTGTAAAGTCCCGGCTTACCTGCAATAGAAAGAATTGTTTCCATTTTTATTGATAGATTTTATGAATGATTTGTTCGATTTGGATTTCCAAGTCTTGCCGGCCGTCGTTCACGATGTTGAAGTCGCTGCGCCTGATCACTTCCTCTTGTGGCATCTGCCGCTGAATCCATTCCAACGACTCGTGCCGGGAGAGGCCGTCGCGCCTCATGATTCGGTCGACGCGCTCCTCGAGCGGAGCTGAAACGCAGACCACATAGTCGAAATCGACACGCCTGTAAAAGCCGCTGTCGAAGAGAATGGCACTCTCGAGCCAGTCGCAGTCTGAATCGATGAAATCTTGAGCCACGGCAGGATGCACCACATCGTTCACGGCCTGCTTGTTGGCTTCGCTGCCCAGAATGAACTTGGCCAGGACTCCTTTCTGGAGTTCCGTGCCCTGATAGACCTCGTCGCCGACAAGTTTACGAAGCTCTCGGCACAACGCTCCGTCTGAGCGCATGAGTCGCTTGGCTGCCGCGTCGCAGTCGTAAACCTTGATTCCGCGGTTACGCAACAACCGGCAAACATACGACTTGCCGCTTCCGATACCGCCAGTAATGGCTACACAGACCTGTTTCTTCATCCCTGGCTACTGTTGCTCGATGAGATAGTCCACCCTGTTCATTTCGAGACGAGGGTTGGAGGCACTGTGCGGATAAGCGCGCAGATAAAGGTTGCATTTGTCGGAAGGAGATACCGCCAACTCTTTATAATCCACCACGACGGAGAACTGTTCCGGCTTGATGGAGCGAAACATTGACGAGGACACCGTGAAACGCACTTTCACCTTCGAGGGGAATGTGCGCAGAACCTTGCCTGCCGGCATGTTGACCGCCGTAATCGGCACCTCCAGGCTCTCGTCCGTAAGCACATCGGGCACCAGCGTGAGGGTAATGAAAGAAGGTACGAACTTCACACCCTTAATCTTCTTCAAGTGAACCACCTGGCTGACGGTATCGCTGAAGTTCAAAAGACTTATCCTGTCGGTGCTCACATACTGGATGCTATCCAGAATGTTTTTATTGGCATAGACAGTAACTTTCTGTGGCGAGATGAGCTGCTGAACGAGAGAATAGTTCTTCGCTGGAGCTACAACTCCCGTCAGACGCACCGGCACTTTCTTGGAACGGCCGTAGTTGAAATAGAATTCGAGCCTGTCGGGTTTTATCTGCGAGATGCGTGTTGAGTTTGAGAGTTGCTGATAGATGAGCTTCTGTACATCAGCGATAGGTACTACTCCACGACCCGTGGAGTGATTGGCGTAGCTCTGGAAATTCACGGAGACAGGCTGCAATTTGCGTGTCGTGAAATACGAGCTCAACACGAAGCCTTTATCGCGCACGGTGATAACCACCGTGTCGACCATCTCCGTAGTCATTACGGCATTCTGCGGCACATTCACAAGGCGTACTTTCACGGGGAGTTCCTTCTCGAAAGTCTCGTTGAGCGTCATCAATAACCAGAACACTCCACTCAACACGAGGAAGAACAAAAAAATCAGAAACTCCTTATTCAGCGCGCTGAAGAGGAAACTACTGACTGATTTCCATATCGGCAACAGCCTCCTCATTTATGTACGGGGCTGCTGATTAGCATCAGCATACACATAGTTGCGGTTTACGGTGATGACTACTCCACGGGCAATCTCTACTTCCACCTTGTTCTCGGCAAGGTCGATGTGCTTCACCGTGCCATAGATACCGCCTCCCGTAACAACGGAAGTGCCTTCGGTGAGGGAATTCTGGAACTCCCGAACTTTCTTCTGTTGCTTCTGTTGGGGACGAATCATGAAGAACCACATAATCGCGAAGATGGCGATCATCATAATGAGAAGGCCCATACCGCCTCCACCCTGTGCTGCCTGGGCAGCTAAAATCAATGTTGTCATAATCAGTTTATCTGTTTTTAGTTTGTTATCTGGCTCTATTAATGGCGGTTGTTACGAGAAGGAAGCATCGGCTTCATCATCTTGCCCGTATCCACCAGATAACGGGCTATGGAATCAAGCATGCCGTTGATGTAGCCGCCGCTCTTCGCCGTGCTGTAAAGCTTGGCTAAGTCTACATACTCGTTGATAGTAACGCTGATTGGAATATTCGGGAAAGTCATCATCTCGGCAATCGCAATCTGCATGATTACGACATCCATGTAGGCCAAGCGGGAGAAGTCCCAGTTGCGGGAAGTCTCGCTCATATAGCGCTGGTAGGCATCGGCATTCATAATGGTTGCACGGAAGAGCTTGCGGGCAAAGTCGCGATCCTCCTCATCCTTGTATTCCGGAAGAAGCTCCTGGCTTGCCTTATTGGCGGGGTCAAACCTGCGGATGGTCTTCATCACGAAGGTATCTATGATCTCCTTGTCGTCGTTCCAATAGAGGCTCTTCTCCTCAAGCAGGGCATCAAGCTCTTTATTTTCCTGCACGAGCTGCTTATAGAGCTTGCGCCACACCTCACGATCGGCATCATAAGAGTCGTCCTCGCTGGCCATATACTCATTATAGGTCTCGCTCTGCTCTATCTGGTTACACAGACTGCGCACGAATTCCGCCTCATTGATCCAGGAAAGTTTCTTGTCGTCCACAAATTGATTGAGCACTTTGTTCTCCTCCAGTTGCACCGCAAACTTGTTGAAAGCGAACTTCTGCGATGGAGCCTCTGTGCCCTCACGCTCCGCACGAGTAGCGAGAATCTCCAGTCGGCGGCGTTCCTCACGGCTCACTTCGACAATCAGCAGCAGGAGATAATTATAGAGATCGTAAGCCTTTGAAAGACTGAACAGCAGTTCTTTCTCAGCATTATCCATATTCTTATTGCCGTTCTGATAGTATGCGTCTGTCTCTTATACACATCTCCGAGCCCACGAGACTCGACGTCAGCGCGTAT
>CAUULA010000022.1:0-26487 GCA_963545855.1 uncultured Prevotella sp. | reverse complement strand
TACACTCGACTAGTCGTCGGCAGCGTCAGATGTGTATAAGAGACAGGTGCGGTAAAAGACGGCTTCCTGCTTTTCTCGCTCCTGCTTTTTCGGGTTTTATAGCTCGTATTTTTTGTAATAATCTGATATGTAGAGAGTTATGGAAAACCGAAAATCAGGCCTGTTTTTGCGGCGACTTGTGTGTTCATTTGATTCTCGGGCCTTATTTTAGAGCTGTTTGTAATAAAAAATAACACATGTTTCTCTCTCCGGCATTACTGATTTTTCGAAACACAATCCTGATTGCTCTCTCGGGAAAGGCTTTTCCAAGATTTAATGAAAGATTTATTTTGCGCTCTCGGTAAAATATTGTAATTTTGCATGTCGGAAATAAACACCATTTTTATATGTATAGGACGAATACCTGTGGAGAGCTTCGCCTCTCCGATGCTGGCAAGCAAGTTACACTTGCAGGATGGGTACAGCGTGTGAGGAAGATGGGCGGCATGACCTTTGTCGACCTGCGCGACCGTTATGGTCTCACCCAGTTGGTTTTCAATGAGGCCGACAATCAAGACCTTTGCGACGCGGCAAACAAGCTTGGGCGCGAATATTGCGTTCAGGTAAAGGGTGTTGTCGGTGAGCGGCAGAGCAAGAACCCGAAGATGGATACGGGAGATATCGAGATACTGGCAAGGGAGCTGAGCATCCTGAGCCCCAGCCTTACGCCCCCCTTCACGATAGAGGATAACACCGACGGTGGCGACGACCTCCGTATGAAATATCGTTATCTCGACCTTCGCCGCCCCTCCGTGCGCAAGAATCTGGAGCTGCGCCACCGCATGACAATCCTCATCCGCAATTTCTTGGACGACAAGGACTTCATAGAGGTGGAGACGCCGATCCTGATAGGCAGCACTCCGGAGGGTGCCCGCGACTTCGTGGTGCCCTCTCGCATGAATCCCGGACAGTTCTACGCATTGCCTCAAAGTCCGCAAACCCTGAAGCAATTGCTCATGGTAGCGGGCTTCGACCGCTATTTCCAGATAGCCAAGTGCTTCCGCGACGAGGATCTGCGCGCCGACCGCCAGCCGGAGTTTACCCAGATAGACTGCGAGATGAGCTATGTGGATCAGGACGATGTCATTGCCATCTTTGAGGATATGGCCCGGATGCTGTTTAGGGAAATCCGGGGCGTGGAGCTACCGGAGCAGCTTGAGCAGATGACTTGGCATGAGGCGATGCGCCGCTTCGGGTCTGACAAACCCGACCTTCGCTTCGGCATGGAGTTTGTGGAACTGAAGGAGGCTTTCAGCGAAAAGGGAGATTTCCCGGTGTTTAATGAGGCCAGGTATATCGGCGGTATCTGCGTGCCCGGATGTGCTGACTACACCCGCAAGCAGCTTGACCAGCTTACGGACTTCGTGAAACGGCCGCAAGTGGGCGCCAAGGGACTTGTCTATATCAAGTATAACGCCGACGGAAGCGTGAAGAGCTCTGTCGATAAATTCTATTCGCCCGAAGTGCTTCAGGAGATTAAGCAGGCAATGGGTGCCAAGGACGGCGACCTCGTGCTTATCCTGAGCGGCGACAATGTCAATAAGACCCGCGTACAGCTATGCACGCTCCGCCTGGAGATGGGCGACCGTCTGGGCCTTCGCGATAAAAATATCTTCAAGTGTCTTTGGATTGTCGACTTCCCGCTCTTTGAGTGGAGCGACGAGGAACAACGCCTGATGGCGACCCATCATCCGTTTACGATGCCGAATCCTGACGACATCCCATTGTTGGAAGAGCATCCGGAGCGGGTAAGAGCCAAGGCATACGACTTTGTCTGCAATGGCATCGAAGTGGGCGGGGGATCAATTCGTATACATGATACACGGCTTCAGGAGAAGATGTTCAAGATTCTCGGATTCACTCCGGATCGTGCTGAAGCCCAGTTCGGGTTTCTGATGAACGCCTTCAAATATGGCGCTCCTCCTCATGCGGGCTTGGCTTTTGGCCTCGACCGCTTCGTCTCCATCATGGCAGGGCTTGATTCGATCCGCGACTGTATAGCTTTCCCCAAGAATAATTCAGGCCGCGATGTGATGCTCGACGCTCCTTCGGAATTAGATTCGAAACAACTTGACGAACTTCAGATAAAGGTTGATTTGAATCAAGAGGGGTAAAAATGATTGACAAAAAACAAATAAAAACGGCATTTTCCTGTCATATTTTTGGAAGTTTCGAGGATAAATAGCTAACTTTGTGGCGTTTAAGGGTAAAACCGTTAGTTATTTTTGAGAGACGGTTAAATTTAAATTAAAAATTATTATGGCAGAAAAGAAAGCAACAAAGGCAGCTGCACCGGTAAAGAAAGCAGCTCCCGTGAAGAAGGAAGCAGCAGTAAAGGCCGCTCCTGCAAAGAAGGCTGAGGCTCCCAAGAAGACAGCTGTGGCAAAGGCAGCAGTAGGATTCAACGCTTTGAATGTAGGTTTTAAGGCCGGTGATGTATACCAGGCACTTGCAACGGCGGAAAAGGCTCTTACTGTAGCGGAGATTGCGAAGGCAGCCAAGATCAGCACAGAGGAAGTCCTCCTCGGTATGGGCTGGCTCTTCAAAGAGGGCAAGATTAAGGATGAGGGCGCAAAGGTAGCTCTCGCTTAAATCGATGATATTCCAAAAAGGCCGTGCTCCAATTCGATGAGAGTGCGGCTTTTTTTATAAATATAAGGAAGTGAATTACGACAAGGAGATTATTCGCATATTGCGGGAAGTTGACAATGACGGAATCTCGATTATGAAGATTGCCCGCCATGTTTTCAATGCGTGTAATTCACTTTTTGAGCCAGAGGACTTTGAGACGGTCCATAAGGGAGTGGCAAAGTTTCTTGCAAGGCATTCGAAAAATCCTGACTCGGTCATAGAAAAAGCAAAGATCAGGGGACGCTATCGCCTGAACATGAAGTCGGGAAAGGCGCAACAGTTAATGCTTGACTTTGCCATGGATGACCGTTGAGAGGAATATCCGTCCGGCGTTGATAACGGCAGTGCCCTTTCCTTGGTTTGAGCAAATATTCCGGTGAATATTTCAGAATCTGGTTTTTTTTGCCTATATTTGTACCGATAATGCGAAATGTTATGGAGAATACTAACAGTCATCTGGTCATTATGGCAGGTGGAGTGGGTAGCAGGTTCTGGCCCATGAGCACTACGGACAAGCCAAAGCAGTTTATCGATGTGTTGGGGGTGGGAAAATCATTGCTTCAACTTACCTATCAACGCTTTCAAGGTGTCTGTAATCCACGAAATGTGTGGGTGGTAACAAATGCCAGATATGCCGACATTGTCAAGGAACAGTTGCCGGAGGTACCCCAGAACCAGATCCTCCTTGAGCCATGCCGTCGCAACACGGCTCCCTGTATAGCCTATGTCAGTTGGCGAATCAAGTCGCAGGACAATAAGGCGAACATCGTGGTTTCTCCCAGCGACCACATCGTTACGGATGAGAATGAATTCAGGCGAATCATTCAATTGTGCCTGAATTTCACGCGGGAGACCGATGCCATAGTAACCTTAGGCATGAAGCCGAATCGTCCGGAGACGGGATATGGATACATTAAAGCCGACCTGTCTTTGAGCTCTCCCCGCCAGAAAGAGATTTTCCGGGTAGACAGCTTCCGTGAGAAGCCCGACTTGCAGACCGCCATCCAGTATATCAAGAATAATGATTATTTCTGGAATGCGGGAATCTTTATCTGGAGTGCAAGTACCATTGTAAATGCTTTCCGTGTCTATGCCCCCTCCATAGCGAAGGTGTTTGAAAGTCTGCGCCCCATTTACGGGACTCTTCAAGAGCAGGAGGAGATCAATCGCAGGTATCCGGAGTGTGCCAGTATCTCGGTAGACTATGCCATTATGGAGCGTGCGGAGGAAATCTTTGTCTGTCCGGCGGAATTCGGGTGGAGCGATCTCGGCACCTGGGGCAGCCTCTTGATGCAGACAAGGAAAGACCTTTATGGCAACAGCCTTATAGGCGAGAATATAGAAATGTATGACAGCCACAACTGCATTGTGCATACTACGCAGGAAAGCCATGTAGTGATACAGGGGCTTGACAATTATATCGTTGCCGAGAAAGACGGTACCTTATTGATCTGTAGCTTATCGGAGGAGCAGCGAATCAAGCAATTCAGCGGAGAAGCTAAATAGTCATTCTTCTCCACGAATGTTCCTTTTGCGCTTGATATACCATTTCGCAAGAAAATAGACGAACGCGATGGCCACTAACGCCATTATGATTACCTTGATGTAATCGCTGTATTCCATAATCTTAATTGTCAGCTGATCTTCTGGAACAATAGAGTGTAGATACCAGCCAAGAGCGGCAAGAATGCAGTTCCATATACCTGCTCCCAGGGTGGTATAGAGCAGGAATTGCCAGTATTTCATCTTTGCCAAGCCTGCGGGAATGGAAATCAAATGACGGATACCCGGTATGAGCCTGCCCGTAATGGTTGCTGCAATTCCATGATCATAGAAGTATTTCTCGCTTTTCTCCACCTTTTCTTGGTTCAGCAGGCATGCATGCCCCCAACGGCTGTTTGCGAACCGATAGATAATGGGCCGCCCCAGGTAATATCCTGCGAGATAGTTGATGGTCGCGCCGCAATCCGCGCCGATTGTCGCAAACAAGATGACAAGGAAAACATTGAGGTTCCCGCCAGCGGCATGATAGGCCGCCGGCGACACTACGAACTCTGAAGGGACTGGAATAACCGTACTTTCCAATAGCATCAGAAAGAAGACGGTTCCATAATTCAGATTTCCCAAGAGGGTTGATAGCCAGTTCATTTCTTTTCTATTAAATAGTTATAATAATTCTTTATGTCTAAGTCTTCCGGCAAGAGGTCTTCAAAAGCGATGCTTACTTCATGCGGATTTCTATCGCAGGCAATCTTAAGATACAGTTCATATTCGTCTTGCCTGCCTAAAGACTTGCAGCAATAGGCCATATAGGCATAGCCGTCTTCCCAGTCGTCAGGTACCACCGTGAACAGATGGGAGAGCAGTCTGTAGCACAGCAGATGGTAACCATTTTCAAAGACAGAAACTGCTATGCGAAAAATAATTTCCGGATTCTCTTTAGAATTAGTGATTGCGTCGGTAAAGAATTTCACGGCTTGTTTCACATTCTGCCGCTGTAGTTCCATGTATCCTTTGATAACCATGGCCTCATTAGCGTCGAGCCTGTCTTTTTCCAATGCCTTGTCTATCGTCTCCAAAGCCTTGTCCATTTCATCGAGATTGGAATATGTAAACGCTAATTGCTTGTACATGTCAGCCTGCCGGGCGTCGTCTCCCTCTGCCAGTTCAATGGCTTTCTGGAAGTGGGGTATTGTCTCCTCCGGCCTGCCGAGATTTAAAAGAATCGTTCCAACGAACATTTCTCCCATTGGGTCTTGCGGATGCAATCTGGTATAGCGTTGATAGTATTCTAAGGCACCTTCTAAATTGTGGATGCTGAAGAGCCCGTTCGCTTTGTTTACGATGGCATCGGTATCGTTAGGATTAATGGCAATGGCAAATTCGCTGCTTTGTATGGAGTCGCTGATGTTGCCGCGCATGAATTGTGTGGTGGCCAGTTGGTTCCAATAATAGGATGAGAAGGGTTCCTTCTCCGTAAGTTCTTGATAGATTCTTTCCGCCTCTTCAAAGTCTTCTTCTGACAAAACCAAGCGGGCTTTGAGCTCAAGATAATCGGTGGAATTCCGGTCTTCCGATCTTTCTAACCATTTTTCCATCTCATTGGCATAGCCATAGTCAGCATAGAGATTAGCTACATCCAAGACATAATCCTCTTTGTCTTCGTCGTCAATGTCTGCATATTTGGACTCAAGATATTCCTCGGCCTTTGCTATCTGGTTGTCGGCAAGCATGATTTCTGCATACAGATAATAATAGTCAAGGTCGCTCTTGTCATCAATCTGATCGGCATATTCCCTGGCTTTCTCGATATCCTGCTCTGTAATCAGCGCTATACGCGAGCGCAGAAGGAGTGGAGCGAGTGCTCCGGGAAAGAGCCTCAGGGCCAGATCTATCACTTCTTTCGCTTTCTCCGTATTACCATTCTCATGATAATACTCTGCAATATGCGTGAATTCATCCGGTTCTAAATAGATTGAATCACCAGTGAGGACTGATGATTCATATCTATTCAGGATATCCTTGAAAGGCTTACTATCGAAATAATTATCGTTATATGCCATTTATTGTTTATTCTGCTTGGCCCAAGTATCTTTCAGTCCGACGGTCTTGTTGTATACAGGATGTGCTGCCGTTGAGTCCGGGTCGGCCATAAAATATCCTATACGCTGGAATTGGAGATATTCACCGGCAGCCTTATCTGCTGCATATTTCTCGACATAGCAGTTGGTATGTATATGCAGGGAGTCGGGATTCAGAAGCTCATGGAAGTCTCTCTCGTCGGTGGACGGGTTCTCTACATGGAACAGTCGGTCATACTCTCGGACTTCTGCCTTTACGCAATGATCGACCGAGACCCAATGCAAGGTGCCTTTTACCTTGCGGTTTGCACCTTCAAGGCCGCTTTTGCTCTGCGGGTCGTATGTAGCCTGTATCTCTGTTATGTTGCCGTTTGCATCTTGTGTACATCCTGTGCACATGATAATGTATGCGTTTTTCAGGCGTACTTCTTTTCCCGGGGTTAGGCGGAAGAACTTTTTTGAGGCTTCCATCATGAAGTCTGCACGCTCAATCCAGAGATTCTTGGAGAATGTAATGGTATGTGTGCCGTCGGCTTCGTTTTCCGGATTATTGGCGGTTTCCATTTCTTCTGACTGGCCTTCGGGATAGTTTGTAATGACTAACTTTACCGGGTCGAGTACTGCGGAGACCCTGCAAGCTCTCTTATTCAAATCGTCTCTTACGGCGGCCTCAAGCAATGCGACATCGTTCAGCGCGTCAAACTTGGTATAGCCGATGCTGTCAATGAAGGCGCGGATGGACTCCGGCGAGTATCCCCGACGGCGCATGCCGCATAATGTCGGCATGCGAGGATCATCCCACCCATTCACCAAGCGCTCATCTACGAGTGTGTGGAGTTTGCGTTTGGACATTACCGTATAGGTAAGATTCAGTCGATTGAACTCTATCTGTCGCGGCCGGTTGTCGTGTAGCAGGTCTGCCGTTCCGTCCATTTCTTTGAGATAATCGATGAACTTGTCGTAAAGGGGACGATGGGGAACGAATTCAAGGGTGCAGATAGAATGGGTAACCCCCTCGAAATAGTCGCTCTGCCCATGCGCGAAGTCATACATCGGGTATGCGTGCCATTGGGTTCCCGTGCGATGGTGCGGTGTCTGAATGATGCGATACATAATCGGATCACGGAAGTGCATGTTCGGATTGGCCATGTCGAGCTTGGCTCTCAGTACCATACTGCCTTCTGTGGCCTCGGGAGTATTCATCTTCTTGAAGAGCTCCAGGTTTTCCTCAACGGGGCGATTGCGGTAAGGCGATGCGACACCGGGAGTTGTTGGCGTACCTTTCTGTTCTGCAATTTGTTCTGATGTCTGCTCATCAATATAGGCATGGCCTTGTTCTATCATCCAGATTGCAAAGTTCCAGAGCTTCTGGAAATAGTCAGAAGCAAAATAAATCTTACCCCACTTGAAGCCTAACCATTTGATATCCTCCAGTATATTCTCTACATATTCAGTATTTTCCTTGCTGGGATTGGTGTCATCGAAGCGAAGATTGCAGGTGCCATTGTATTTCTCCGCAACCCCGAAGTCCATACAGATGGCTTTGGCATGGCCGATATGAAGATAGCCGTTTGGCTCTGGCGGGAAGCGTGTCTGTATGTGCCCTCCGTTCTTGCCTTCAGCCAAGTCTTCTTCTACGAGCAGTTCCACAAAGCTGAGACTTTTCTTCTCTTCGCTTGGTTTTCCGTCTTTTATTGTCATATTCAACGCAAGTTTTAATTCTTTTGCAAAGATACATAAAATCATTTTAATAATGGCAGAAACTTTAAAGTTTCATGCGGCCAGTGTTGTATGTGAAGAAAAACATATCTATTGGATTTTATTCAGGGGATGGCAAAGAACGGGCTTTCGGGAGAGGATAGCGCAACTTTGCGCTGAAAAACAGGCCATTTGGGGACTTTTAATGAAAAAAATGTCGAAAAACATCATTTTTTATTTGCATTATTTATGAAAAGTATATATATTTGTTCAAGTTATACTGAATACAATCTTTTTACCTTAAGAAGCTAATACCCCATTGAAACGGAAAGCCCCCTCTGCGAAGAGGAGGGCTTTTTATTTCTGGGAGCTTGATGCTTTGTCGGATGATGGCATGGCTGAAAGCCTGCATGAGCCTATTTTATACCCCTGCTGTTTAGGGCTTTTGAGTATTTCGAAGCATTCAGCAGGTGCTCTTGATAGGTATGCGCAAAATTGTGCGTCCCGCTGAAGTCTTCTTTCGCACACATGTAGAGATAGTCGTGGCGCTCAAGATTCAGGACCGCATCAATTCCCGCGACGGTAGGGATGCGGATAGGTCCGGGTGGGAGTCCTGGGTTTTTATATGTATTGTATGGGCTATTGATGCCCAGCATGTTGTGGTAGATGCGCCTGAGGTCGAAGTCTTTCAGGGCAAACTTGATTGTGGGGTCTGCCTGCAGGGGCATTCCTTGTGGATATTCTTTGTCGCGGAAGTTCAGCCGGTTGTAGTACATTCCTGCCACTTTCGGCTTTTCCGCTTCGTTTGCGGTCTCCTCGTCGACGATGCTTGCCAGCGTGATAACCTCCACGGGCGAGAGCTTGAGCCCTTCTGCCTTGTCCATGCGACTGCCTTCCCAGAATTTTCGGTTCTCTTTCTGCATTTTCTCCAGGAACTTATCCAATGAGATATTCCAATAAACATCGTAAGTGTTGGGGATGAACAGTGCCGGGATGGTCTCTTCCGTATATCCCAGCCGTTGAAGGAGAGTGTCGTTGTTGAAAGCATTATAGAGGGTGGCGCTGTCCAGCATCAGCCTCTTTGACAACTCCGCGGCCAGCTTGTCCATCGTGCGCACCGAGGGTATGGTCAGCTTTACGGGCTTCTGCATGCCGTTCTTCATGTGCCGGAAAAGCTGGAAGGCTCCCATGGAGGTCGTTACCTCATACCGTCCCGTGCGGATATGGTCTTCGTATTGGCAGTGGCGGGAAAGGATGCGAAAGGCTCTCATGCCGTGTCCGGATACGATCGGACCGAGATGAGCATATACGGAGTCGATATTGTCGTCGGCATCCACATATATATATTGCGTATCGGGCTTCGTGCTGATGGCGGAAAAGAAATAATAGTAGACGATTCCGACGATGATCAACAGGCAGGCCCCTGCCGGGATGAGATATTTTTTCTTCTGATTCTTCTTCATGATGATGTATATCAAAAACGATTACAAAGATACTGTAAAATTCCGGTTTATGTTCAGTATTACGGAATATTTTTTATAATTTTGTACAGCATTCAGAAGATGGCAATATGAGATACGACACCTATATATTTGACTTAGACGGGACATTGCTTGATTCCCTGAACGATTTGTATACCAGTACGAATTATGCCTTGCGCCAGCACGGTATGCCGGAAAGGACCTTGGAGGAAATCCGCAGGTTCGTGGGCAACGGGGTTAAGATGCTGATGGAGAGAGCCATACCCGCAGGATTGGAGAATCCGGAGTTCGAGGAGACCTTTGCGACATTCCGGGAACACTATCTGGTGCACAATCTCGACACGACGAAACCTTACTCCGGTGTCGTGCAGATGTTGAGGGAACTCCACTCGCAGGATAAGAATCTTGCCATCGTGAGCAACAAGTTCTATGCGGCAACCCAGAGTCTTTGCCGTCATTTCTTCGGCGATTATGTGTCGGTGGCCATCGGCGAGAGGGAGAACATCCGCAAGAAGCCAGCCCCGGATACGGTCAGGGAAGCGTTGCGGCAACTGGGGGCGAGCACTGATAACGCCGTGTATATAGGCGATAGCGAAGTAGACATCATGACGGCAAAGAATAGCGGCATGCCTTGCGTCAGCGTCCTGTGGGGCTTCAGGACACGGGAATTCCTGCTGGCGCATGGTGCGGAGAGGTTTATAAGCAGCCCCGAGGAGTTGTTGCGGCTATAAGCCAGGGTCAGACAGAGCATTTTTCGTAAGATTAGCAGCGGTTGGTAATCGTGTTACACGCTGCTGGTAATGTCGTTACCAATAGCGGGTAATCCTGTTACACGCCGTGTGTAATGACACTCGTAAAGGTCAATGGAATGGCCAGCGGCATCAATTCTTATTCGTATCTGATAGCCTCGATGGGGTCGAGGCGTGCTGCCTTCTTGGCAGGATACCATCCGAAGAAGACTCCCGTGAAGGTGCAGACCGCAAAACTCATGATGATGCTCCACGGCTGGATGGATATCGGCCAGTGGGCGAATGTGTTGACGGCATACGAGGCACCGACTCCAAGGAGCACTCCGATGACTCCTCCGGTTACACTTAGCAGGATAGCCTCTATCAGAAACTGGTTGAGAATGTCGATGCCACGGGCACCGACGCTCATGCGCAGGCCTATCTCACGGGTGCGCTCAGTAACGGACACATACATGATATTCATGATTCCGATGCCGCCCACAATCAAGGAGATGCCTGCCACGCAGCCCAAGAGGATGGTCAGCATGTCGGTGGTGGAGTTCATCATGCTGGAAAGCTCTTCCTGTGAGCGGATGTTGAAGTCGTCATCGTCGCCTTCCGTCTCCTCCGTGCCATCCTTCAGCTTATGGTTCCTGCGCAGGATGGAGGTGATTTCCTCCGTGGCCTTGGCCGTAACCCCTTCCGTAATGGCCGAGCAGCTGATGCCGCCGAGATAGGTCTGGGCAAGGATGCGCTTCATGACCGTGGTGTATGGCGCCAGGACAAGATTGTCCTGATCCATTCCCATGGAGTTGTAGCCCTTCTTTTTGAGCACTCCTACCACGCGGAAAGGAATCGTCCCGAAACGGACCACCTTGCCTACGGGGTCTTTGCCGTCAGGGAACAGGTAGTCTACAACTGTCTGTCCGAGCACGCACACCTTGGCGCTGGTCTTGATGTCCGTATCGGAAAACATCTCTCCGTCTGCCACGGAGAGTTGCCGTATTTCAAGGTAATCGCAGTTAACTCCGTAGATTGTGGACTGCGTATTATTGTTTCCGTAGATCCACTGACCGGAGCTGTTGACGGTAGGGCTTACGGCCTTGACATAGTCGCACTCGTTTTTGATAGACTCATAGTCGGCAATCTTCAGGGTCTGCATGGCCGACGGGTCTTGTCTCACTCCTCCGCGCATGTCGGCACCGGGTGAAATCATGATCATGTTAGAGCCCATCTCCGCTATATTAGCCTGAATACTCTTTTTGGATCCTTGCCCAATGGCGAGCATGGTGATGACGGAGGCCACGCCGATGATGATGCCCAGAGCCGTGAGAAACGATCGGGTCTTGTTGGCCGAGATGGCTCTCAATGCTATTTTAAAGAGGTTTGTATAGTTCATTATTCATCCGAATTTTTCGGCAGGGCGGCCAGTCCTTCGGCTGCCGACTTGATATTCCGATTATACTCGTCGCTGATGACGCGGCCGTCACGGAGCAGGATATTCCTGCTTGAATAGTTGGCTATGTCGGGATTGTGGGTTACGAAGATGATGGTTCTGCCGTCTGCATGCAGTTTCTGGAATAATACGAGAATCTCAAAAGAAGTGCGGGTGTCCAGATTGCCGGTTGCTTCGTCGGCCAGGATTACGGCGGGATTGTTCACTAAGGCGCGGGCAATGGCGACGCGCTGCATCTGTCCGCCTGACATCTGGTTCGATTTGTGATAAAGCCGCTCACCAAGGCCGACTGCCCGAAGGGCCTCTATGGCTCTCTTCGTACGCTCGTCTGCACTTATGCCGCTGTTATACATCAGGGGGAGCTCCACATTCTCCACGCTCGTTGTCTTTGAGAGCAGGTTGTAGTTTTGGAATATGAAGCCTATCTTACGGTTGCGGAGGACGGCTCTCTGTGATTTCGACATTGTCCGCACGCTCACCCCATCCAGATAATATTCGCCTGTGGTCGGAGTATCGAGGCATCCGAGCTGGTTTAGCAGCGTCGACTTGCCGGAGCCCGACTTGCCCATGATGGTAACAAACTCACCCTCGAAGATTTTAAAGCTTATGCCCCTGAGCGCATGCACGGTCTCGTCGCCCACGAGAAAGTCGCGCTTTACATTCTGCAGTTCTATGACAACTTTCCTGTCATCGCTATTTGTTCCCATTCCTATTATCCTTGTTGTTGCGACGCGGACCGGGTGCAAACGGGCTGCTCTCTTGTGAGGAGCCTGTCGATTCTTCGTCTGTCGTCGCACTTACGCCCGTAATCACTTCCTTTCCTTCTTGGATGCCGCTCAGAATCTGGGTGTGAGTGCCGTCGCTGATACCGATATTGACACTGTGGGCAACAATGTTGTTTCCCTCTATCGTCCACACTTTGTTCTTGCCGTTGCTGTCCAGGATCTTCCTGTCGCCTACCGTTTCCTTTTGCGGAGTATAACGCAGGGCTTTTGTCGGGACGCTCAACACGCCGTTATTCTCCTGTGTATAGATGGTAACATTGGCCGTAAGGCCGGGTTTCAGCTTCAGATCTGTGTTGGGTGCTCTGATGACAACTTCGTAGGTTACGACATTATTGGTGGTCGTGGCTTCCTGGCGGACCTGCTTTACCGTTCCCTCGAAAGTGTCATTAGGGTAGGCGTCGACGGTGAATGAGACCCTTTCGCCGGCCTTCACATCACCTATGTCCGCCTCGTCTACATCTGCGACCACCTGCATATTGGTCAAATCCTGCGCAATCTTAAAGAGTTCCGGGGTGCTGAAGCTGGCTGCGACGGTCTGTCCTTCTTCCACGGACTTTGAGAGAACGACGCCGTCTATAGGAGATGTAATGGTCGCATAACCAAGGTTGGTCTGCGCACGCCTCACTTCTTCCTCGGTGCTTGCCACCTGTTGCTTCGCTGAATTAACGCTCTGTAGGCTGGTCTGATAGCTCAAGCGGGCAGTCTCGAAATCGTTTGCGGAGACAAGCCCTTTCTGAAAAAGTATCTGATAGCGTTTATAGTTGGCGCTCTGATAGTTCAAATCGCTTTGCGCGCTCTGTTGTTGAGCTTTGGCTTGTTGAAGCTGGGCCTTGGCTGAATTGAGCTGGCTGGTAAGGTTCGACTTATCCAGTTCGGCAATTATCTGTCCTTTTTTGACAACGCTGTTATAGTCAACATACAGCTTGCTTACGATGCCGGAGACCTGAGTGCCCACCGTAACGGAGGTTACGGGCTCGATGGTTCCTGTGGCCGTGATGCTGTTCTGGATGTTGCCCACGGACACTTTCTCCGTAACGAAGTTCACTTTCTCTTTCTCCCTGCCTTGTGAGAGCAACCAGAAAAGGAGTGCAAGCACTGCAAGTGCTATGGCGATATACCAGACTTTGCCGATTTTCTTGAGGTTAATGCTCATGCGTTCTTTGTTTTTTTCTATGGTCCGAATCGGTTGGTTTAGCCGTTTCTTATTTCAACTCCCCGTTTTTGTAGAAGTTAAGCATGTCGATGTTGAGGATGGTGAGATATTTGCTTTGCAGCTCGTTTTGCTGCGCCTGAAGCAGATTGTCGCGGCCGGTCATCAGTTCCACGGTGTTCTTCAGCCCCAGCCGGAACTGCTCGCTCAAGAGATCATAGCTTGTCTGGGCGCTTTCGGTGCTTGTCTTGGCTGCCTTGAACATATTCTGATTGGTAACGGCCTGCAGCCAATAGTTCTCGATGGTAGAGTAGAGGGTGGTCTGCCGGTCGCGCAGGTCAAGCATGTAGTTCTGTCGCTGGAGCATTGCCTTGTTCACGGCCGTCTTGGTCTGGCGGTGGTCAAAGATAGGAATGCTTAGTGAGACGCCCCCTCCGATGTTGAAATTATTCTTTATCTGTCTTCCCCATTCATAATCTGTCATGGAATTATGGTTGGTCCCCACTCCGGCATTGAGGCTGATGGTGGGGTAGCGGTAGGCTTTTGCGAGCTTCATCTGCACCTCGCTTGACTCGATTCCAAGCTGTGCATTCCTAATCTCGGGGCGGCTGTTCAACGCGGAAGTATAGACACTCTGCATGTTCGGGATGTCCTGCAACGCCATCGCATCGGTCGTTTCGGGAACCACGATGTCAAATTCCTCGTCGTCAGTGATTTGCAGGAGTTGCTTCAACTGTCGCTTATAGTTCCTCAGATTGCCCTCTGCCTGCACGATGTTATACTCGTCTTGTGCTCTCTGGGCGGTCAGCTGGGCCAGGTCGGCCTTGCTCATTTTGCCTACTTCAACGAATGCTTTCCCCCTCGCCTCATTCGTCTTGCTTGTCTCAAGAGCATTTTTGCTCACTTCGATGGCTTCGTTGGAATAGAGTATCTGCACATAGAGCTGGGCTATCTGCTCCTGGATATTGTTGGCCGAAACGGCAGAATCCAGTTCTGCCTGCCGTGCGGTGAGCTTGTTCAGCTTGACTTGATTGTGATTCTGGTTGCCGTTCCAGACGGTCCAGCTGGCATTCAGTCCATAGGAGCCATTATAATATACCTTGTCCACACTCGTCTGTACCTGGTCGTTGGCAACTATCGTGCGGGTGGATTCCGGCCATGGATTGTAGCTCACATTGTGATTGGTGCTGAAGTTCAATGAAGGCAGCAGGGCGGCTTGGCTCTGCTTGACATCCTCTTCGGCAGTCAACTTCTGGACGCGGGTCTTCTGGAGCGAGATGTTATTCCGCAATGCGTAGTCGATGCAGTCTTTCAATGTCCACTGGCGGGCTTCCATTTGTTGTGAAAACGACAGGAACGCCAATCCTATCAGTGATAGTTTCCAAAAATTTCTCATGCTGTAATACTAATTTTTTAGAATATTTTATTTCGTTAGACGCAGAAAAACATTCTCAGGTTTATCCGCATGTTAGGATTTTAACAATACTTATGAAAAAAGTTAATTCCACTATAAGGAAACCGCGGATTTATGGCAACTCAAGTAGACGGAGTTGTCTTTCAGTCTTGCGGACGATTAAACCTGAGGTTGCCGCTGTCTTTCCAATTGAGGTTCTCCCCCTGATCAGGACTTGAGTTCTTGCAGTCGGGCGATGTATTTCCCGAGGATGTCAAACTCAAGGTTGACCACCGTGCCCACTTGGATATCACGGAAGTTGGTGTTTGCGCGGGTGTAAGGGATGATGGCCACTTCGAAGGTGCTGTCGGTGGGGTTGCAGACCGTGAGGGAAACACCGTTTACGGTTACCGATCCCTTGTCTACCGTGAAATATCCGCGCCGCGCCATGTCGGGGTCGCGCTTGTATTCAAACTTGAAATAAGTGCTCCCGTAGGCATCACGCATGCCGATACAGCGGGCGGTCTCGTCAACATGACCTTGGACGATGTGCCCGTCCAGCCGCCCGTTCATCTGCATGGAGCGTTCCACATTGACGGCGTCTCCAATCTTGAGAAGACCCAGATTGGAGCGGTCGAGGGTTTCTTTCATGGCCGTAACGGTATAGGTGCCGTCCGCGATTCTTACCACGGTGAGGCATACGCCATTGTGTGAGACACTCTGGTCAATCTTCAGTTCGCCTGCAAAGGAACACTTCAGGGTGAAATCGATGTTGCCCTGTTCTTTATTGATTGCCACGAGGACGGCCGTTTCTTCTACGATACCACTAAACATTTGACTTGGTGAAGGTTGGATAAAATAAAAAGGGGCTGCACGATGATGTGATGATAAGTCCGAGTATATATGATTTGAGAGCTCTCCGCCTTTGTAATCCACCGGCCTTGCGGCTTAGGTTCCGAGGAACTTTATATGGCCCGCCATTAGCAAAAGAAGCTGTCTCGGTTCTTATTTTAGTTTTGATGACTATCCCGATCGAATCAGTGCAACCCCCGAGATTGTTCTTCTTTTCTGAGTGCAAAGATAGTGATTTTAATTAATACTGTCAAATGAATAGTTCTAAAAAATATTAAGCCGTCCGTCGTTTTGTGATATGCCTCGACGGGAGATACCGACTTCTGAATGACAAAGTCGGCGATATTGAATGACAATCTCGGCGAATTCGTCGGACAAAATCGCCGATTTTGTCATTGTGCTAACGGCATTTTGCCTTGAGATATCAGGGGTGTCGGATACGGGAGGGGCGCAAGGGTGTGTCTGTCCTCATGCTTTTCCGGTCTCTTCATCGTAAAGCCTGTCGAACCATCGGTGGAGTTCTTCCGTGTCTTCGATGGTGGATTGGATTGCCGAAAGGCGTTCCCGGTTCGGCGAGTTGTATACCCAGAGACGGATGTATCCAGCCCTGGAATACTTTTCCTGCATATGGTTATGGAACCGGTTCCATTGCCCCGTCCGATCCAAGGCGGGCTCTTTTTCCAAACCATATTGCACCGCACGCCGGAATACCATCTCCGGCTCGAGGTCGCGGTCGGCTTCGGCCACGATTTTCCCATACAGGGAACGGGGGGAGTGGCTGGCTGACGCACGATGGTCTTCGACGGCCTCTTTCATAATCTTTATCTGTTCGGTCGAGAACCATTTCTTCAGGCGGGCGTCCGCGGCGAGAATCTTTCCTCCGAGGATGTGATGGATGGCCCGCGGCCCGCTCATTCCGAGGTCGTGATAGGCTGCTATCGCATAGCACATATTGATGTCGGCTCCCGTGAGGCGGGCCAGTTCGAGGCTGTTCTTGATTACATGCTGAACATGGACGAGCCCATGGCTCCTGCCAAAATCTGAATATCGGGGAAGGATTTGCTTCTCTACAAATTCCATTAATTCCAAGTCTATTTGTTGCTGCATATCGTTATGAGAGTAGTATGATGCCGAGAGCCGTGCCAATGCCGTAAACGAGCATGTTGCGTGCAGTCTGTCCCAGGATCCGGTTGAGCTTGCGGCCCTCGTGGATTCTGCGCATTTGGCTTTGCGTGTTCTGATGCAGAATGAGATAGGGCAGGAGCAGTGCCATGGCAGCGAATGTTGACGAGCGGCCTTGCAGTTTGAACTCGTATAGATAGATGCCGGCCATGATGAGCACGGCGATGAGGCCCGCCCAGAGGTAGAGCCGTTCGGCGTTCCTGTGTCCGATTCTTACGACGAGGGTTATCTTATGGTCGCGTTTGTCGTTGCCGCGGTCTCGATAGTTGTTTATCAACAATAGGGTATCGATGGCAAGTCCACAGGCAATGGAAGCCAGAAAGACCTCGACGGTAATGGCTTGCAAGTCTTTCGGCAGGATGACATAGTAGGTGCAGCAGACCGGAACGATTCCGAAGAACAGGAGGACGAGTACATCACCCAGGCCCAAATAAGACAGGGTGGTGGTATAGAGGAAGCAGAACGCTACGCAGACAATGCCTACAAGCAGCATCTGCATTCCCCCGTAAGCGATGAGGGGCAGGCCGATGACGCAGGCAAGAAGAGTGGTTGCCGCGATTCCTTTCCTCATGGCACGGGGCGTAATCCAGCCTTCAGCGCATGCGCGCTTGGGGCCAAGGCGGGTTGCCTGGTCGTCGTTGCCGTGCTGATAGTCGAAATAATCGTTTACGAAGTTGGCATCTATCTGCATGATGAACGCGAACAGGAGGCAGAGAATGGCAGGAGCCGACCGGAAACCGGCAATGCCAGTATCCTTCAAGGCAAGTGCCGCACCGATCATTACGGGAACAGCGGCTCCCGTCAAGGTCTTCGGGCGTGCCGCCAACAGCCACGATTTCGGTGAATTAGTCTGTATGTCGTTCTCGCTCATGCATCGGATTATATGTCGAGACCATCCCGTACAGGAGAGTCCGGAGGTGTTTAGTTGAAGAAGTTCCAGCTCAGTCCAAACCTTAAGATGCGGGTGTTCAGGGGATAGTGGGGGGTGAAGAAATAGTTGCCCGTGCCCAAGCCCTCGTTGACATGGCTCATCATGACGAAGAAGCGGGTGTGCTTCAGGTGGAAGTTCGCATATACATTCACCACCGGATAGTTGCCCACCTTGGTTCTGCTATTGCCTTCCTGCACGGTGAATTGCCCGAGCCCGGGGGCGTAGTCGGGAGCGTAATACTTGGTGAAGTATCTGGCATCGGCCCCGAAGTCGCACTTCAGGACCTTGGCGATCTTGAATTTCAGAAAAAGATTGGTGTAGACATTAAACTGAGGTACGACAAGAATATCCTCCTTGCTGGACTTCTGATAGGTGAGAACGGTCTCCCAATTCAGTGGACCGAAAGTGAAATCCTGAGCTATCTGTGCCGTAATCAGGCTGATGGCATCATCGCATTGACGGGCCATCACTTGATTGTTGAGCCGGTTATACTTTTCGTTGATCTCATAACTCTGTCCGAGATAAGTGTAATTTTTTATTTCGTCCATGGCAACCCGTAGGCTTGTGCGGGTTTTAGCCCATCTTAAGACGCCCTGTATGCGGCTGTGGATGATGTTGTCGGCATCTATATCCCACATGTAATGCCGCCCTTGGTAGTGTCGGTAGTAAAAACTTGGCCGATAACGGTTGAAGAAACCACTTGCAGCCAATGTTACGGTGTCTCCGAAGAGTTTGAAGTTCAAGTCGGCAGTTGCGTTGAGATGCACGGCTCCTGCATCTTCCCCTGCTACGCCGAACTCGCCCAAGACATTGTAATGCAGGGTCTTTCCCTCCGTCTTTGAGAGCTGTCCACCGACAAATACGCCGTTCTCCCTGTAGGTTGCAGGCCCCAGTTGTCCCGGCAATGTATAGTGCCGCATCTCGTGACTGGCAAAAGCTTTCAGTCCGGCCTTCGCCCATTTGTTGAATCCTTCTAACAAGGACAGGGCGAATGTGTTCTTGATATTATAGAAGCGGGTCTTGTCGAAAATGGAGTCGGGCAAGAGTCTTTCCGCTATATCATAGGTATTCTGATAGAAACCGTCAGGAGTTTGGTAAGCTTGATAGATGCGTCGGTTTGTATTGAATTCCAAGGTGTGGATGAAGCTGGTAACCGGCACATATTCATTCTTCAGCCACATCGTGTCTTCGGCAGCTTTCTTTTCTGCGGCAAGAATGCTGTCTAACTGTTGCTTATTGCCGACTGCAATCCGGTTGTTTGCCCTTTTTGTGGTGTCCACGGGCTCTATGCCGGCTACCTTGGCGCCGTCCGGACGCCCGCTGAAGGTTGGGTTGTTTACCGCTTTTTTGTCATATTCCTCCTCGTCCAGGTCTTCGCCGTTCATGCGAGCCTTTTTCATAGCCTCCTCTTTCTCTTCACGGGCTTTCTGGTCTTTCTTGGCTTGCATGGCAAACTTGCGGGCTTTGATTTCCTCTTCGGTCATCTTCACCTTGCGCTTAAAACCAAGGCTGTAGCGGTGGGTCAGGAAGATATGGTGATTGTCATAGCGGTTCCAGTTGGATTCCAGAACAGTTGGAATCTCGGTTGACTCGAAGCTTTCATTAAAGATCTCTGGCCTTGCCACATAGTCGTCATTGGTAATACCACCGTTCTCGGCCACTTTTTGGTGGTTAGTTGAAAGGAGCAAATGCGCCTGATAGTGGTCGCCCAGGTATGAACCATACATTGTATAGTTGAAGTGCGAGGTGCTTTGGTTCGAATAATAGCCGCGCCCATAGATATAATCGAACTTGAACCCGATGCCTATTCGTTTTCCGGCATTTACTCCAAACTTAGCCAGGAAATGGTCTTCGCCGTTGGTTCTGTTGCCACATGTATTGAATGAGAGATTGGTGAACGGTGAAAGGGTGTTTGTGAAGTGGAAGTCTTCGACATTGGTGAGGAAGAAGTCATAAGGGTCAGCAAAGAGGAATTCCTGTGCCTGCTGCCGGTCTATGAATATACGAGCGATGCGCGGAGACCCCAGATTCCCCAATGTGTTGTATTCACCACGCATACCGGTAGTGAATATACTATTCATATACATATGGGATATGGTGTCGGGCTCTGTGGGAGTCCGGTCGCCGAATCGGTTGATGGTCCAGGTCTTCAGGCCTATGGGAATCTCTTTGTCCGTTCCCAGGGAGTCTTGCTGTTTTCGCTGGTTCCTGTTAGTTGTAAAGGTGCCATCCTCATTGAGCTGATTATAGTCGGAGGATGTGTCGATTTGCGCTTTGCTGCCCAAAGCAATGGCAGAAAGCAGGGATATCAAAATAAGTAATCTCTTCATTAACGAATAAATCGGAGGCAGCATTCAACGATTTTGAAGACCATTGCTGCCAGAATTATGATGGTGCCAACTGTTGTGTTTGCGAGAAAATAGATGGCGACACCGGCAATGGCTCCCAACATGAATATGATGTTGAGGATATTGCGGATGTGAAGATATTTATCTTCAGGCTCTTCCATCAGCCGATGGTGTCCGGGTCTGTTGCTTCCTATTTCCATAATTATCTTAAGGCTTCCTTGATGCCATTGAAGATCTCGTTTTTGCGATCAATCGTTGCGCGACGGAACTTGCCGGACAGGCGGCTCAGCTTGTTCTTGTTCTTATTAAGGGCAAGCTCATCGACAATCCAGTCTTCTGCCTTCGTTTTGAAGCCGGTATCACGGTTTTCCTCGTAGTTGTAGTTGATACGCGACAGGGTCATGTTCAGGTGATTGTCCGTGCAATTTGCGACAAGTGTATAGTTGAATTCCGACCGGTCGAGCGAAATGAAACTGCTGTTGAAGACCAGCCATTCACACATGCGTGCTGCAATCTGATGCCGGGATTCGTTTACTAAGGCAATAGTACTCTTGGCAGCCTCATCTGTTTTCTGATTGTCGTCTTCTGTCAATTCATCCATATACTCATAGACAATCTGGTAAATGTCTTCCGCACTCTTGCCGGGTACATCCAAATCGAGCGTGAATGTTACAGAGCCATCGACTACGGGAACTGCTCCTTCAAGATATTCGGAGATGTCATCGTCGTCTTTTTTATTGCTCTTGACATATTTCTTGGTTTTCTTTGCTGCCGCGGCAGGCGAGTTCCAGCCTCCATTAGAGAAGGGGATTACGGTTGTGGATTTGCCCTCGGGATCTTTGGATGTTGTGGGGATGTCTGCCTTTGTAGGCTTTTCCTTGTTATCGGAAGCCAAAGCTTCTTTCTTTGTTACAGGTGCGTCGGTTTCCGGGGTTACACCAGCTTGCCGGGCTTCCTTATTAAGCCGCTCCGCCTCCGCATTCAACTTGGCCGCTTCCTCTTGGGCTTTTCTTATCTGTTCCTGAATTGCAGCTTGTCTTGCCGCTATCTCCTTGGCTTTTTGGGCAGCTTCTTCTTTTGCTTTTCTGTCAGCTTCTGCCTTGGCTTTAGCCTTTGCTTCCGCAGCGGCTTTCTGCGCCTTTTCCGCTTTGGCCTTGGCTTCAGCTACCGCTTTCTGGGCAGCCTCCAATTGCTGCTTCGCTTTTTCCAACTGCTGTTCAGGAGTTAGTGTTGTATTACTTTGTGCAAAGCCTACAAACGGCATAATGGCAAATAATGCAATCAGAACCTTCTTCATGATTTTGTAGTTATTGTATTTGTTTTACAAAGGTAATCAAATCTCTTGAATTAACGAAGTCTTAAACTCATGTTTAACATTAATTATTTCGAATCCAATTGTTCTTTGAGTCTGACGATTTCATCCCGGTACTGGGCGGCCTGGATAAAATCAAGTTGTTTTGCGGCCTGTTTCATCAGGGCAGTTGTATTAGCGATGCTCTTTTCTAATTGCTCTTTTGACATGCGCTCAATAATAGGATCGGCAGCAAAAGCGGCACTATCTGGCTCTATATAGATGTGCGCGTTTGAGGTAGCCTGGATAGAAGGAGCAGTAATGTCCTTATTCGTAGGGAGGGCATTCTTAATATCCTTGACTATTTGCTTAGGAGTAATATGGTGTTCCTCATTATATTTCAACTGTTTCATGCGCCTGCGGCGAGTCTCGTCGATGGTTTTTTGCATACTTTCCGTGATGGTGTCCGCATACATGATTACCTTTCCGTTTACATTGCGGGCCGCGCGCCCCGCGGTCTGGGTCAGAGATCGATGGCTGCGGAGGAATCCCTCTTTGTCTGCATCCAAGATTGCGACAAGAGAAACCTCGGGCAAGTCGAGTCCTTCACGAAGGAGATTCACGCCTACGAGGACATCAAAGACACCGGAACGGAGGTCGTTCATTATCTTCACACGGTCAAGAGTGGCCACATCGCTATGGATATAGTTGGCCTTTACATCATGATTCAGTAAATATTCTGTAAGCTCTTCTGCCATCCGTTTGGTCAGTGTGGTAACCAGCACGCGCTCCCTTCTATGGCTTCGGGTCAGAATCTCGTCCAGTAAGTCGTCTATTTGGTTCTCACTCGGACGAACTTCAATCTCAGGATCAAGGAGCCCAGTAGGACGAATCAGTTGTTCCACGACGGCTCCTTCAGACTCTCCTAACTCGTAATCGGCGGGAGTGGCAGACACATAAATCACCTGATTAACCATCTCATGGAATTCTTCGAACCGCAGAGGACGATTGTCGAAAGCTGCCGGCAATCGGAATCCATATTCCACCAAGTTTTGCTTACGCGCCCTGTCGCCGCCGAACATGGCGTTGATTTGCGGTACGCTTACATGACTCTCGTCAATTACCATGAGGTAGTCTTTTGGAAAAAAGTCAAGCAGGCAATAGGGTTTTTCCCCGGGTTGACGGCCGTCAAAATAGCGGGAATAGTTTTCGATGCCGGAGCAGTGTCCCAATTCCTTGATCATCTCCATGTCGTATTCCACCCTCTCTTTGATGCGTTGGGCTTTGATGTTGTCTCCCATCTCGGCAAAGAAGTCCACCTGTTTGACCAAATCGTCCTGTATCTCGCGAATAGCCAGTTCTGTTTGTTCTTTGGAAGTAACGAACAAATTTGCAGGATAAATCTGATATTCTTGAAATGAAGCCAGTTGACGGAATGTAACGGAGTCGACCTCTTCGATGGAATCTATTTCGTCGTCCCACCAGGTAACGCGTAGCACATTGTCGCTGTACGCCATGGCGATATCAACCGTATCGCCTTTTACCCGAAAGTTGCCTCGTTGCAAATCAATGTCGTTCCGGATATAAAGAGCATCGACAAGTTTTCTCAGAAACTGATTTCTTTCAAGTCTCTGTCCTTTATTGATGGATATCACGCTATTTGCCATTGCTGTCGGTCCACCCATGCCGTAGATGCAGGAAACAGAAGAAACAACGACAACATCCTTTCGCCCTGACAACAAGGCGCTTACCGCTCCAAGCCTGAGCTTGTCTATGTCCTCGTTGATTGCGAGGTCTTTCTCTATATAAGTGTCTGACGCAGGAAGATATGCTTCCGGCTGATAATAGTCATAATAAGAGACATAATATTCGACGGCGTTTTCAGGGAAAAAGCCTTTCATTTCCTGATATAGCTGTGCGGCCAATGTCTTGTTGTGGCTTAGCACCAAGGTCGGTTTGTTGGTATTGGCTATTACATTGGCAATGGTAAAGGTCTTCCCGGAACCGGTAACCCCAAGTAAGACCTGGGCGGGATCCCCGCGCCTGAGACCTTCCGTAAGTTCTCTTATCGCCTCTGGTTGGTCGCCTGTCGGTTTATATTTTGATGTAAGCTTGAAATCCATAAGTGCAAATTTACTAAAATTATACGGTTTAATGTATTGTTATTCGTGATTTTTTGCTAAAAAATATTGCTTTTACTTTGTAAATAGAGGAAATATATGTAACTTTGCAACTCAAACTGAAATGTATGAAGAAACTTCCCATTATAATATTTTCAGGCCTGTTGCTTGTAACGAGTTGCGCAAAAGAATTCAACAATGTTTACAAGAGTAATGATTACCAGTACAAGTATGAGTATGCAAAGGAATGTTTTGCGAATGGCAAATACACTCGGGCAACGACATTGCTTTCAGAACTGATAACCCTCATGAAAGGTACGGACAAGGCGGAAGAGAGCCTTTATATGTTGGGAATGGCTCAATATAACAACAAGGATTACACCAATGCTGCAGAAACATTCAGGCGATATTCCAATTCTTATCCGCGCGGGGCTTATTCCGAACAAGCGAAATATTATGTGGGGCAGAGCCTTTACATGAGTACGCCCGAGCCACGCCTTGACCAGAGTCAGACCGTAGCGGCCATTTCTGCCTTTCAAGAGTTCTTGGACCTATACCCCAATTCCGAATTGAAGTCCACTGCCCAGCAACGCCTTTTTGCCCTTCAGGACAAACTTGTGGAGAAGGAGCTCTACAGCGCGCGGCTTTATTATGATATTGGCACCTACTTTGGCAATTGCTCGAGTGGGGGCAATAACTATGAGTCCTGTGTTATTACGGCCCAGAATGCCCTCAAAGACTATCCTTATAGCAAGTATCGTGAGAACTTCTCGGTGCTGATCATGAAAAGCAAATATGAGCTTGCCCAGATGAGTGTGGAGTCGAAGAGACTTGACAGATACCAAGATGCCCAGGATGAATGTTATGGGTTTATCAACGAATATCCGGATTCAAAGGAGAAGGCGTCTGCCGAGCGATATATCGAGAAGTGCAAGAGTTACATCGCGGCGCATGAGCACGATGCCGAGAACATGGGCTCAATCAGTGATATGAACAGAAATTAGAAAATCAAACTATAAATAATAAAAATGGATTACAAGAAGTCAAAGGCACCGGCAAACACAGTAACCCGCAACATAATGGATCTCTGTAAGGAAACCGGTAACATCTATGAGAGTGTCGCGATCATCGGAAAGCGCAGCAATCAGATTGCGATGGAGATAAAGACCGACTTGAACAAGAAGCTTGCTGAATTTGCCTCATATAATGACTCTTTGGAAGAAGTCTTCGAAAATCGTGAACAAATAGAGATCTCTCGTTATTATGAGAAGCTCCCCAAGCCGACATTGCTGGCAACACAGGAGTTTATGGAGGGGAATGTCTATTGGCGTGATCCTGCAAGAGATAAAGAAGAATTCGGGGCATGATTCAGCGTATACAGACCGTCTATCTGTTGTTGGCACTCCTGACAACCATCATTTGCCTGTGTCTTCCGATTGGCAGCATTGCGCCCAAGGGAATGGGGGTAGATGTGGAGGTCTTCAATCTCTTCGTAACGGCAGGGCAGGGCGCCGTGAGTTTTTCCGTATGGCCCCTGTTTGCGTTGTTGCTGATTACATGTCCGCTGACAATAGCGGCTATCATGGCTTATAAAAAGCGCAGGCTTCAGGCAAGAATTTGCTATTGGAACATTGTCTTTTGCCTGGCGTGGTATGCCTACTATGCATTCATGGTATTGGATAATTTCCAGCAGATGGGCGCATATCGCATGGCCTTTGCCGTTTGCCTGCCATTTGTCACAATTGTTTTGTATGTCCTTGCACATCGTGGAATCATGAAAGACGAGGAGCTGATCAGGTCTTCGGAGAGAATCAGATAAAAGTCTTTTAGATATATGAGGGAGAGTTGTTGTAGGCTCTCCATAGCATCGCCAGCGGTTGATAACTGGATTACCAGTTGCTGGTAATGTTATTACAAACAGTTGGTAATGCCGTTACAAGCCGTTTGTAATATTGCCTGATGCGGTTTTGTCATGTGGGGTATGTATATTTATGTACGAAAGAAAGCCACTCTCCGTTCAACAGGGGATGGCTTTCTTGTCTGTGGGAATTGCTTGCCGGCTTCTGGGAAACTATCCTTATGGCCAAAGAAACTATTTTTGAGCGGGGTATCTTAGAGGCCTAAGTCTCTCAATGCCCTTTCCTTGGCTTTGTCAACTTTTTCCTTGGTTTTTTCCGCAGCCTTGTTCACGGCGTCATTGGCTTTAGTCTGGGCCTCGGTAACTTTTTCGTTCACTTTGTTTTCCGTGGCTGTTTTTGCCTCTTCAACAGCCTTGCTTGCAGCTGTAGCGGCAGCTTCTTTCACCGCGGCAGGGGCATTCTTGACGGCTTCAGCCGCAGCTTCGGCTGAAGCAATGGCCGTAGCGCCTTTTGCTACGGCTGGTGACACCAGGTTTACTACATCGGCCGCAACAGCATTCTTAGCCTCCTCCGTAGTTGTAGTCGCAGTTGTCGGGAGTTTCTTGATGCCCTCTACGAGGTTGGCGATGGTAGTATTGCCAGAGGCAACCTTCTTGATGGCTTCGGCATTCTCATTGATAAAGTTCTTGATTGCCGCGCCGTAACTCAGGGCTTCGTTAAGTTTTCCGTTGTCTACAAGGTTCTTGTAGATGGCCTGCAATGTGGCAAGCGAAGCAATAGTTCTCTCGCTATTGTTGGCTTTGAGAGCTTTCTGCAACTCGGTCGTGAGATAGTCGGATGTAGTCTGAGATTCTTCGCTGAATGCTATAATACTGTCGGAATCTGCAGTTCCCACGGGAGCCGCCGTCTTGTTACCTGTCTCTTATACACATCTCCGAGCCCACGAGACTCGACGTCATCTC
>CAUULA010000021.1:0-26958 GCA_963545855.1 uncultured Prevotella sp. | reverse complement strand
GATGACGTCGAGTCTCGTGGGCTCGGAGATGTGTATAAGAGACAGGCCTATAAGCGGCATCAGAATTATGAAGACGACATTTTTCCACGGTACGGCACAAGAGACAGAGAATCCCACTTATTTGTATTTTTCAAAAGACATAGAAGAAGCCAAAACATTCGCTCTTGGACTTGATGACTGCGGCAACTACAACCAGCACAGCTACATCTATACTACAGAGATTGATATGGACAGTGTGGATATTGAAGATGATTTCGGCATCTTCGACTGTCTCGCTTACAATGAGACTCTCGAAAAGCCTGTATACAATCCAAAGACAGGTTGGATTATTGTTCCGAACCCAAGCTTGACGCTTATCGAAAATTACGACAACTGTTTATAACCATTCAGCCCTCGACATCACGGTTAAGTCAGAATTATGAAGGCATCTTACAAAATGACACAGACAATCAAGAGACTTGAGAAGAAGTATGGTAAGCTTGAAAAGACCTATGATGTAGAACACGACGAGAGAAATCGTATAGGCAGAGGTTTCTATGATTACTGTCAGCTTACAGATAGACTTATCCAGTCGTTTTGCATAATCGTTTCCCATGACGGTTCTTATTATAAGATGTGATTGTTTCTGAATCGAACCTATAAACGCTGCGCTATCGGCATGACGGGCAAATAATATGACAAATGAAGAACTTACAAGAATATTGAGAGAAATGGGCGAAAACGGAACGGTATCGGTACTGCGCAGAGAGCCCCTGAAAGACGACGCTTTACTAATTGTCTGCAACATCCGCTACGAAGACGGTAGCAGCTTCACGGACTTGCCAGTAATCGTGTATCCTGACGGGACGGTATTCACCCCGTGGGACTGGCAGGGTGCTTGCGCACACAGCGCACAGGATATCCCAGACTACGACTGGCAGCTGGGAACTACTGGACAGAAGGCTGTCATGTTTAACGGACTTCCACGGATACTCTGAGTATGGCCAGATTTGTTTTACAGAAGAGCACCCGCCCGAAGTGGTGGGTGTTCACCGATACCGAGAACGGCATCGTCGTGAGATTCGA
Organism: uncultured Prevotella sp.; assembly: GCA_963545855.1. Taxonomy (GTDB): domain Bacteria; phylum Bacteroidota; class Bacteroidia; order Bacteroidales; family Bacteroidaceae; genus Prevotella. The sequence continues at coordinate 25,893 of CAUULA010000021.1, read as the reverse complement.
GCAGGGCAAGTTCAACGAGAGCCAGCGCATAACCGGGCTCAACGACGAGCTGCCGGACGATTATATGGTGGTCGCACGGGTCATGAGAGAGATAGGGGAATACTTGTACGAAAATCACAAGGAGTTGATATGACCGGCAAGGTGCATTGATAGGGATAATGGAATATTTACTTAAAAAAACACGACAATGAAAATAGACGGTAGAAAAAACAACGGAGGATACCGAGAGGGTGCAGGCCGCCCAAAAGGAAGTAGCAAAACTCTTATATCTTTAAGGTTAGAAAACGACCTGTTGAAGGCTATTCCAAAGGACATTAACAGAAACCAGTTTATCAACGATTCCGTTCGGGAGAAAGCCGAACACGAGGGTTTACTCTAATTTTTCCATCACAACTTGCATAAGATGGTCAACTTCTTGCCGGAAGTCGGAATAAGTGGTATATAAAACCATTAGTTCCGTGCATGTGGCAGAAATAACGCTTGCGCAGGTTACTTTAGTGGCTCTGGTGATAGCCCGTCTTAACCCTTGCGGCATCTTCCCTCCGAAGAACTTATTTGGCGAATAAAGGTAAATAACGACAAAAATAAATTCCTTGCGGTCGTTTACCTTTATTTCATTTCCTTTCACCTGTTCAAAGATTTCATAGATTTTCGGTATCAAGGACATGTCCTTCAACTTCGGTGATGTCGCTATCTCGTTATCCGCAATGGCTTGGCGGAGCGTCGTCCTTGCTTTTTCTATTTTCTTAATTGTCTCGATTATTTGCTCCATTTTGTAGGTTTTCCCGCAAAAATATAGTAAATAATCTTGAATTGCAAAAATCGCTTAGATAAATCTTACTTCCTCTTGATGAAATTATCTTACGAATCTTGCGCTATCTGCTGTGTTAGCCCGTGTGTTAAGTGCTGTGTTAGACAGGTAATTTGTTATGTTGTAATATTTTGATATACAACAAGTTACAAATTCTCTTACTGTGTTAGGTGCTGTGTTATACGCTGTGTTATGTGCCGTTTAAAACATAATCTAAAATTTTTATGTTTGCCTCGTTAATAGTCTTGAAGTCCTTTTTGATGTACAGCTCCGTAACTTTCAACGCCGGGTCTGTATGGTTCAGCATGTCATTGACTACATACTTGCTTATCCCGACATCATTGGCGGCAATCGAGGCCATCGAATGCCGTGCGGCATAGAACTGCAGACGGTCAACGCCCAGTTCCCTGCCGACCTCTTTCAGTCCCTTGTTTACCGAACGGTTGAAGTTCCCCATCGAGGAGAAACGCTCGCAGAAGCTGAATACATGGTTTTTTCCCCTGTATTTGTCCACCAAGGGCTTGACGCACGGCTGCACATCCACATGTATCTCCGCCCTGTCGCTCCGTCTGTCCTTGGTCTTCGTGCGGTCGTAGATAATTGTGTCGCCGTTTATCTTCCTGGCATTATAGAGGTCGGCGGAGTTAATGCCCATCAGGCAGAAAGACAGGCGGAAGCAGTCGAGGGCAAGGTCATGCAGGCTTGACTTCCCCTTGACCTTGATATTGTCGTAGGGCAAGGCGAACAATCTCCTTATCGTCTCTACATCCAACGCCCGCTTCTCGGCCACATTCTGCTCCACGGGCTTGTACTTGTTCAGCGAGTGCCTGATGCGGATAATGTCGTTGTCCTCGTCGTTGTAATACTCCCTTGCGGCATTGAAGATGGTCTTGATGCAGTTAGGATACAGCGACTGTGCCCTTGGGCGGTCTTTCAACGCCCCCTCAAAGGATTTCATCGTCTTTACGGTAACCTCCTCGCACAAGATGTTCTCCCGCTCCATAAAGGCGCAGAATGCGTTCAAGGAGGTCTTGTAATTCTTCATGCCTTTTATCTCGACATGCTGTTTCATCCATGCCCTTGCAAAGTCGGTAAAAGATATTCCCTTTTTGTCCCTCTTTTGACGGAGATAGGCTACAACCGTATCAATATCAATGTCGTTGAACTCCAAATTCAGCTCATTCACCCTTTCCCGGTAGGCCTTTATCAAATCGTTGCACCGGTCGAGGATGTCAGCGTTCTTTATCCTGAAGGAGGCCGTAAGGTCTTTCTTCGTTACATACATCGTCGTGGAAATGAAGCGCACCCTGGACTCGTGCGTGAATCGGATGATCACATTCCATGTCCCGTCGGCACGCTTGTTTCCCTTTTTTATCATTGCCTTGAATGTCGCCATTTCCTTATAGTCAATTTTCAGTCAATATTTTATGCTTACTTGTGATGTTTAAGAGGTACTTGTATGCGATTTTCCGCATTTTTTGCGGTCGTAAAGGAAAAGCGGAAGCCCTTTGTGTGCCGGGTTTCCGCCTTTTTATCGTTAGTGACCCCGTTGGGACTCAAACCCAAGACCTTCAGAACCGGAATCTGACGCTCTATTCAACTAAGCTACGGGGCCGAAACGATTGCAAAGATAATTATTTCTTCTGACATATGCAATAAACCGGAGATTTTTTTAGCGATTTATTATATTTCCCTCCGTAGTGTCGCGAGTTGTCGGGAATCCGTGCAGAGGAAGGCTGCCAAAAGGGAAGGCATAAGTCGGGAAAACCGGTCAGAATGCCGATTTTTCCGGGAAATAGCTTGCGGATTGGTGATAATTGGTTACCTTTGCATTTCAAGGAAACAAAGGACACGAGAAATGAGCAGACTTATCAAGCCCGTCGACTATGAGCCCTTGCTCGACGGGCGGCAGACAGAGCAGGGCATCAAGCTGATCAAGGACTTCTTCCAGCAGAACCTCTCGACGGAGCTGCGGTTGAGCCGGGTTACGGCACCGCTTTTCGTCTTGGAGGGGCTTGGCATCAACGACGACCTCAACGGGGTTGAGCGGCCGGTTACATTCCCCATCAAGGATCTTGCCGACAGCAAGGCCGAGGTGGTGCATTCGCTGGCGAAATGGAAGCGGCTGACCCTTGCCGAGTATCACATAGGCGAGGGATACGGCATCTATACCGACATGAACGCCATCCGGGCCGACGAGGAATTGGACAACCTCCATTCGCTCTATGTGGACCAGTGGGACTGGGAGGCCGTGATTTCCGGCGGACAGCGCACCCTGAATCACCTAAGGGATGTGGCGGAGCGGATCTATGCCGCCGTCCTGCGTACGGAGTTCCTCACCTGCGAGACCTATCCCCGCATAAAGCCCTTCCTGCCCGAGAAGATTCATTTCATCCACAGCGAGGAGCTCCTGCGGCGCTATCCCGGCCTGACGCCGAGGGAGCGCGAGGACGCCGTCTGCCGGGAATACGGGGCCGTTTTCGTGATAGGCATCGGCGGAAAGCTTTCGAACGGCGAGAAGCACGACGGCCGCGCGCCCGATTACGACGACTGGTCTACCCCGGCGGAGAACGGCCTGGCAGGCCTGAACGGCGACATCCTCATCTGGTATCCCCTGCTGGGGCGCTCGGTGGAACTCTCCAGCATGGGCATCCGTGTGGACAGGGAGTCGCTCCTGCGACAGCTGCGGCTGGAAGGCGAGGAAGACCGCGCACAGCTCTATTTCCACCGGCAGCTGCTCAGCGGTCGGCTTCCCCTGAGCATCGGGGGCGGCATCGGGCAGAGCCGCCTCTGCATGGTCTTGCTCCACAAGGCGCACATCGGCGAGATACAGGCCAGCATCTGGCCTGACGCCATGCGCTCCGCATGCCGCGAGATGGGCATCCGGCTCATCTGATAAACGGTATTTGGTGTTGTTACAAGCCGCGTGTAAGCATGTTACAAACGACTTGTAATGGCATTACACGCTGTGTGTAATCCCCTTGGAGGCGACCTCTTGAAAGCCGGGCGACCGCCGTGGGTCCTCCAATCAGCCAAGTTCGAGGTTGAGGGCGGCACTCAGCTTCTCCAGCGCGGGGTTCTCCTTCCTGAGCTTCTCGAAAATCTGACGGTTGTTGAGGATGGGCTTAAACTCCTCCTGCCTTGCCAGTCGGAGGTGCAGTTGCAGCTCGCTGTTGTCGAGGCCGATCCTCATGGTCTTCTCTATTCGCTGCCTGATGCCGTTGAGCTGGTCGAGGAGGACGGAGTTGTCTACCACCAGCTCGATTTCGGGATACCGCAGGATGACGGGCGTGAGGTTCTTCATGCGCTGGGCCAGGCCTACGAGATTGGTCTTTTCCATTCGCAGGCACATCGACATCCACTGGTGGGCCAGCTCGTCGTCGTCAAACTCCTTCTTCTTGGCTGTTATCGGCTCGTCGGGCTCTTCCTTAGCCCCCGTCTCCCCATTGTTGAGAAGATTGCTGAAGGTGAGGCCTATGTTTCCGAACTTCGGACGGGGTCTCGGGGTTGGGGCGGCCGTAGGTTGTGGTGAAGGCGCGGGGTTCTCTTCCCGGTGCTGCGCCGCCTTCGTCTGTCGTGCCACGGGTTTCTCCTCGGCAGCCACCTGCAGGGCCGCTTTAGATGGAGGAGCGATGAGATTCTTGAACAGGGATTTTAATCGTCTGGGGCTGCGCCCCGCGCCAGGCTTGTCGTCGTCGGGCTGGGTTATCTGGGCCACCTCTATGAGGGTGAGCTCCGCCAGCAGCCGCTTGTTGGAGCTCTGCCGGTAGTTCACATCGCAGCGGTTCAGTATTTCCAGAGCCTTATATAAGAAGGGCGTGGGGCACTTCTGTGCCTGTTGCCGGAACCTCTGTCGCTGCTGTTCGCTCACTTCGAGCAGCGGCAGCGTCTGCGCGTCTTTCGCCAGCATCACATCGCGCACATGCGCGGCAAGCCCGTTGACGAGCAGGCCGGCGTCGAATCCCTTGGTGATGAGCGCGTTGAGGAGCAGCATGATGTCGGGCACCTTGTTCTCAAGAGCCAGGTCGATGATGCGGAAATAGTTGTCGCTGTCGAGCACATTCAGGTCTTCTATCACCTTCTGATAGGTGATGTTGCCCTGCGAGAAGCTCGCCGCCTGGTCGAAGATGGAGAGAGCGTCGCGCATGCCGCCGTCTGCCTTCTCGGCAATCATGTTCAAGGCCTCTTCCTCGTAGCTGATGTTTTCCCGGGCGGCCACCATCTTCAGGTGGTCTGCGATCTCCGGCACGGTCATGCGCTGGAAGTCGTAGATCTGGCAGCGGCTGATAATCGTGGGGAGAATCTTGTGCTTCTCGGTGGTGGCGAGGATGAAGACGACATGCGCGGGCGGCTCCTCGAGCGTCTTCAGAAACGCGTTGAAGGCTGCCGTGGAGAGCATGTGCACCTCGTCGATGATGAACACCTTGTAGCGTCCCACCTGTGGCGGGATGCGCGTCTGGTCCATCAGGGTCTTGATGTTCTCCACGGAGTTGTTGCTTGCAGCGTCCAGTTCGAAGATGTTATACGACCTCTGCTCGTTGAAGGCCTTGCACGACTCGCACTCGTTGCAGGCCTCTCCTTCGGCACTGGGATGCTGGCAGTTGATGGCCTTGGCAAAGATGCGGGCGCAGGTGGTCTTTCCCACGCCCCTCGGGCCGCAGAAAAGATAGGCATGGGCAAGCTTTCCGCTTTTCACCGCGTTCTTCAGCGTGGTGGTGAGGGCTGTCTGCCCGACGACCGAGTCGAAGGTCATGGGGCGGTATTTCCTTGCCGAAACAATGTATTCTTCCATAGGGTTTTCGGGATTTATGATGCAAAAGTAAGTAAAAAAGTCGAGAATATCAATTCTTTTTTTTATTTTTGCATCCGAATAGAAAATATTATGAGCAGCCGGTTTGGAGGTATATGGAGTTTCCTGAGCCACTATAAGTATGTGATAGTGGTCGTGCTGGGCGTTGCCATCGTGGGCTTCCTCGATGAGAACAGCTTCATGAAGCGCGTGCAGTATGAGCTCCAGATAGACGCCCTTCAGGACGAGATCGACAAGTATAACGCCCAGAACGAGGCCACCACGAAGCTGCTCAAGGGTCTGAAGAACGACCGCAAGTCGATAGAGAAGATAGCCCGTGAGCATTATTTCATGAAGACTGACGACGAGGATGTCTATGTGCTGAGCACGGACGAGGATCCGGTAGAGACGAATAAAAATGAAACAACTGAGTAAAACGCAGGGCATCTTGTTCCTGACAGGTGGTGTGCTGATGGTGGCAGGCGCCGGCTGCTTCGTGTTCATGTGGCAGCAAAAGGTGGTGTGCTGGGTGTTCCTCCTGGGAGTAATCCTCTTCACGCTGATGCAGCTGATGCAGACCTACGAGGGAAGCGACCTTGTCATGAGGCGCCTGAAGCGCATCCAGGCTATCGCCGACATCCTCTTTCTCCTGTCGGGATTCCTCATGGTCGACACGGCCTACCAGTATCTGCTGCCCTTGTTCAAGAGTCAGGACGGCTCGGGATACTATGCTTATCTGAGCTATGTGTACAATAAATGGGTGATCCTGCTGCTCATCGCCGCTCTGCTGGAGCTCTATACCACGCATCGCATCAATTACGAATTGAATAAAACAAAAAATACTTAAAAGAGAGGGGATATCCTTTAAATTCCATAAAATATTTTTTATAGTTCAATAATAGGTGTTATCTTTGTTGTTCAGAACATTCCGGATTATATGAATAAGGTTATATACGCATTTGTCTCTCTGCTTTCTCTCACATCATGTGCGAGTTCATTCAATATTCAGGGCTCGTCCAATATCTCTACATTGGATGGTCAGAAGCTGTATCTGAAGGTTCTGAAGAACAACGACTTCAAGAATTTGGACTCCTGCGATGTGGTGCATGGCCAGTTTTCGTTTACCGGCTCCGTGGATACCGTGCGTATGGCAAGCATCTTTCTGGATCGTCAGAGCATCATCCCTCTTGTCATTGAGGGAGGCGACATCGTCATCAAGCTCGATAATACCCAGCAGACCGTGAGCGGAACGCCTTACAACGACAAGCTCTTCAAGTTTTTCAATAAGTACAGTCAGTTGAAAAACCGGCAGGCCGACCTTATTCATCAGCACGACCAGGCCATCATGAACGGTAGCGATATGGAGGTGGTCAACGCACGCCTGAATGCCGAGGCCAACCGCCTCTCACAGGAGGAAGACCAGCTGGTAACCTCTTTTGTTACCGAGAATTTTGACAATGTGCTGGGGCCGGGAGTGTTTTTTCTGGTAACGATCCCTAACGAATATCCCATGCTCGACCCTTGGATAGAGGATATCATGAGCAAGGCAACGGATAACTTCAAGAACGATCCCTATGTGAAGGACTATTATGAAAAGGCGCAGGAGAATCAGCAAATCATGAACGGAATGAAGGATGTGCCCGTCGTTGCTCCTCATGCTTCGGCTTCCCAGCAGATGGCGCAGCCCCTTCCCGCGCAGCCGGCTCCCACTCCGAATGAGCTTGCGCGGCCGGCAGAATAACAATAAGCCTGTATGTCGACACTGATTTATGGTGGAACAATAGTCAATGAAGGCCGGACCTACCGAGGATCAATCGTGATAGAGGGCGAGCAGATAGCCCGGATTAAGGAAGGCGAGGATGCTCCCCGTGGAAACTACGATGAAGAAGTAGATGCCACGGGGTGTTTCATTTTGCCCGGCGTGATAGACGAGCATGTACATTTCCGTGATCCGGGGCTGACCGAAAAGGCAGACATAGAGAGCGAGAGCCGTGCCGCGGCCTATGGTGGCGTTACCTCGTTTTTCGATATGCCGAATACGAATCCTCACACAACCTCGCTCGAAGCCTTAGAGGAGAAGTTTGCATTGGCAAGGCGGAAGAGCCATGTCAACTATAGTTTCTTCTTCGGGGCGACCAATGACAACAGTGCTCTGTTTAAGGATTTAGACCGCTGCCGGATACCGGGCATCAAGCTCTTTATGGGTGCCTCTACGGGAAACATGCTCGTAGACGGGCGGGAATCCTTGCGTCGGATATTCAGTACGGCCGCCGAACTGGGGCTTCCCGTGATGACCCATTGCGAGGATACGCGGCAAGTCAGCGAGAATATGCGGAGGTTCAGGGCCGAATACGGTGATGACCCCGAGGTGAGCCTGCATCCGCTGATTCGGAGCGCGGAGGCCTGCTATGACTCCACGGCACAGGCTGTGGTCCTCGCAAGGGAATACGGTACCCGCCTGCATGTGGCCCATCTGACCACCGCCCGCGAACTGGAGTTCTTCGGGCAGGAACCCAATATCACGGGCGAGGCTGTGATAGCTCACCTCTATTTCTGCGACAAGGATTATGAAACGCAGGGGGCGCTCATCAAATGTAATCCTGCCGTCAAGACTTCCCATGACCGGGAAGCCCTTCGGAAAGGGCTCGTAAACGGGAGGATATTCACGGTGGGCACGGATCATGCCCCTCATCTTCTGTCCGAAAAGCAAGGCGGGTGTGCGAGGGCGGCCTCCGGCATGCCTATGATCCAGTTCTCTCTCCCCACGATGTTGGAGTTGTCAGACGAGGGCGTATTGACCCTTGAGGACATCGCGACACTCATGTGCCACCATCCGGCGGCCCTGTTCGGCGTGCGGAACCGTGGTTTTATCCGCCGGGGATATGCCGCCGACCTGGTGATAGTCTGCAATCAACGGCCCTGGAAAGTAATGGAGGATGTCATACAGAGCAAGTGCAAGTGGAGCCCGATGATAGGTCATGAGTATCGATGGAGTATCTGCCAGACTTTCTGCAACGGCCACCTTATATATAATAAGGGAGTCTTCGACGAGAATTCCAGCGGACAGGAGATTAGGTTCCGATGAGTAAAGGGCGCGGTTAAGTCTGCTGTTTTGAAGAAATGATAGCACGAATCATATTTCCAATTATATTAGCAATCGTATTGCCGGAAATCTATTTCGACATTTACTATTTGCGTCGCCGCTATAAATACAGGTTCTGGAGGCGTCTGCTTTGGTTGCTTCCGGGAATCTTGATGCTAGTTTACTCCATCGCTCTGGCAACCATCAGGAATTTTGTCCCTGACGACTTGAAGCTGCTGAATATGTATTTGGCGTTGGTGGGGCTTCTGGTCGGTCCCAAAGCTGTCTTTGCCTTGTTTTCTTTTCTGGGGCATCTTTGGTGCAAGATAACGCACAGTCGCCATAATTGGGGGAATCTGATCGGATTCTTTGCCTGTCTGTTTGGAGTCTATGTCTTCGTCTATGGGTATACGGCGGGCTTCCGCAAGCTTGATGTCAACCATGTGGATTTGGAGTTCGCCGACCTTCCTGACGGCTTCGACGGTTATCGCATCGTTCAGTTCTCAGATGCCCATGTGGGAACCTTTACGGGCAAGAGGAAGAAGATTCTCATCCGGACGGTGGACAGTATCAATGCCCAGAAGGCAGACGCCATCGTCTTTACGGGCGACATCCAGAATATCCAGCCCTCGGAATTACATCCCCTGCAGGGCATCTTGTCCTCATTGAAGGCCAGGGATGGGGTCTATTCCGTCCTGGGTAACCATGATTACAGTACCTACATCAAGGCTGCGCCGGCCGTAAAAGTGTCCAATGAGCACGAAATCATTTCCCTCGAGCGCCAGTTTGGGTGGGACTTACTGCTGAACGAGCATCGTGTCATCCATCGCGGAAAAGACTCCCTCGTCATTGCAGGGGAGGAAAACGAGGGAGTGGCTCCTCATCCCAATAAGGCAGATTTACGGAAAACCTTGTCGGCGGTGGCTGACGGCGCCTTTGTCATCATGCTCCAGCACGACCCCTCGGCATGGCGCAAGACCATACTGCCGGAGTCGACGGTGCAGCTCACTTTGAGCGGACATACCCACGGGGGACAGCTGAGTCTCTTCGGATTCCGCCCCACGATGCTCATGATGAGCGAAGACAAGGGTCTCTACGAGCAGTCCGGACGCTATCTCTATGTGAATGCCGGACTGGGCGGCGTGGTTCCTTTCCGCTTCGGCGTGCCGAGTGAAATCACAATAATAACCTTACATAAGAAAAAATGAAATATCTCTACCGCATCTATCAGGCCTTTATCTTTGTGCCGGTGTTTGTCCTCGCCTCCATTATTACCTCCTTGGTAACCGTTATCGGATGTATGCTTGGCAACGGGCATATATGGGGCTACTACCCCGGGAAGTATTGGTCGAAGATTGTCATACGGCTTCTGTTCCTTCCCGTGAGGGTAGAAGGTCGTGAGAATCTCGTCCCGGGGCAGTCTTATGTCTTTGTGTCTAACCATCAGGGAGCCTTCGACATATTCTTGATTTATGGCTATCTGAACCGTAACTTCAAATGGATGATGAAAAGGGGAATCAGGAAGATACCCCTGATTGGCGTAGCCTGTGAGTATGCGCACCACATCTTTGTGGACAAAAGTGGGCCGAGCAAGATTCGCAGGACTTATGACGAGGCGCGTGAAATCCTGAAGGAAGGAATGTCGTTGGTGGTCTTTCCGGAGGGAGCCCGCACTTTTACGGGACATATGGGAAAGTTCCGCCGAGGAGCTTTCATGCTGGCAGACGAGCTTCAACTGCCCATCGTGCCCCTGACCATTAACGGTTCTTTCGATGTGATGCCGCGGATGCGGGACTGGAAGTTTGCCGTATGGCATTCCCTAAGTCTTACAATCCATAGGCCGATAGTGCCGGAAGGAAAGGGGCCGGAATTCGAGAAACAGAGCATGGACAAGGCTTATAAAGCCGTTATGGAAGGTTTGGTGCCGGAATACCAAGGCTATGTGGAGAATCCGGACCAGTAGCCGGGAAAATAATTATAACCGGAAAGGATATATATGTCAAAAAAGTCTTATCTTTGCAGTATCTTAATATTTATGGACTATGGACGAAAGTGATAGCATTGTAATCATTCCCACATACAACGAGAAGGAGAATATAGAAAAGATTATCCGTGCCGTGTTCGGCCTTGAGAAGTGTTTTCATGTTCTTGTCATTGACGATGGCAGTCCGGACGGTACGGCCCGGATAGTCCGTCGGTTAATGGAGACGGAGTTCGGAGACCGGCTCTTTATCATTGAGCGCAGTGGCAAGCTGGGCTTAGGTACGGCCTATATCACCGGATTCAAGTGGGCGTTGGAGCACGGATACGGCTATATCTTTGAGATGGATGCCGATTTCAGCCATGATCCGCATGATTTGCCGCGCCTTTATGCCGCCTGTCATGATGAGGGGAATGATGTCTCCATCGGTTCCCGTTATGTGAGCGGGGTCAATGTGGTGAACTGGCCCATTGGGCGCGTCCTCATGAGTTATTTCGCTTCTAAGTATGTGCGTCTGGTTACGGGGTTCAAGGTTCATGACACGACGGCGGGTTTCGTATGCTATAGGCGTCGCGTCCTGGAGACGATTCCGCTCGACGAGGTTCGGTTCAAGGGATATGGCTTCCAGATAGAGATGAAGTTCACGGCCTATAAGATTGGTTTCAGGATCAAGGAGGTTCCTGTGATTTTCGTCAATCGCCGCGAGGGAACGAGCAAGATGAGCGGAGGAATCTTCGGAGAGGCGTTCTTCGGTGTTATGAGATTAAGGCTGGATGGATGGCTGCGCAAGTATCCGTCGCTGCCGGAAGAGTAAATGAGAATTCAAGATATCAGCCACTTGTATGGAGTGTCTCCCCAAGCGGGGGCGCTCCTCAAGGTTTTGGAAGACAGGTCGGTGAACCGTGTTTTCCTTCAAGGGTTGCTGGCCTCTGCCACATCCGTGTTGTTTGCTTCCGTAGCAAGCAGAATCCATCGAACCATCCTGTTCATTCTGCAAGATGCCGACGAGGCCGGCTACTTCTATCACGACCTCGAACAGATACTCGGTCAGGAAGATGTGCTGTTCTATCCCTCCAGTTATCGTCGTTCCATCAAGTACGCCCAGCGGGATTCCGCCAATGAGATCCTGCGGACAGAGGTGCTCGCCAGGTTGGGCTCCGGAAAGCAGTCGTATATCGTAACCTGTCCGGAGGCTCTTTCGGAACTGGTCGTCAGCAAGGCGAATCTGGATACGCGGCTTCTTAAATTGCATACAGGGCAGAGCATAGATGTAGCCGATGTCGTAAACACCCTGCGCAGTCTTGGCTTCGTAGAGACGGATTATGTTTACGAGCCGGGGCAGTTTGCCCTTCGCGGCAGCATCCTCGATGTCTATTCCTACTCTTGTGAATACCCTTATCGCATAGATTTCTTTGGGGATGAGATAGACACCATCCGCACTTTTGAGGTGCAGGACCAGCTTTCCAAGAATCGCAGGGATGAGGTGGAAATCGTTCCAGAGCTTGCCATGACAGAGTCGGAGAAAGTGCCATTCCTTAGCTTTCTGCCTGACGACAGCCTCGTGGTGGTGAAGGATCTGGCATATGTGCAAGGTGTCATCGATAGGATCTATCAGGAGGGATTTTCCCGACAGGCCATGACAGAGCAGTTGGAGGTTGCCACGGAGATGGAGCGGGCTGAGATTATTCGTAATCTCCGGAAGGAGGGAAATCTCTCTTCTGCCCGTCAGTTCGACGAGGAGATTATCCGGTTTAAGCGGGTGGAGATCGGGGCGGATGCGGGCAGGAGTCCGGAAGACGGTCAGGAGGATTCGGCCGTCTTGCGGTTTCATATCACGCCGCAGCCGTTGTTCCATAAGAATTTCGACCTGTTGAAACAGTCGTTGGAAGACTATATCTCGCAGGGTTACAAGCTCTACATTCTCGCCGACAGCCAGAAACAGCAACAGCGCCTGAAGGATATCTTCGATGAAACGGGTGCCGACCGTGAGCGCTCTTCCTACGACAGCCAGCGTTCCGGCATTCAGTTCCAGCCTGTGGACAAGACTCTTCACGAGGGGTTTGCAGACAACGACCTGAAGCTTTGCTTCTTTACCGACCATCAGATATTCGACCGTTTCCATAAGTACAGCCTTCGCAGCGACAGTGCCCGTGCCGGGAAGATAGCATTGACCATGAAGGAATTGCAGGAAATGGAGCCCGGCGATTTCATCGTTCATGTGGATTTCGGCATCGGCAAGTTCGGAGGACTGGTGCGGCTTCCTAATCCCAATGGGGGCTTTCAGGAGGCCATCCGCATCATCTATCAGAATAACGACAAGGTGGATGTGTCCATCCACTCACTCTATAAGATCAGCAAGTATCGTCGGCAGGATACGGGAGAGCCGCCCCGGTTGAGCACGCTGGGTACGGGAGCATGGGAACGCCTGAAGGAGCGGACGAAGAAGAAGATCAAGGATATTGCGCGCGACCTGATTCGCCTCTATGCCAAGCGGCGTCATGAGAAAGGTTTTGCCTTCGGCACAGATACTTACATGCAGCGGGAACTGGAGGCCAGCTTCCTCTATGAAGACACCCCCGACCAGCTGCGAGCCACCCAGGAAGTGAAGTCTGACATGGAAAGTGCCCGCCCGATGGACCGCCTGGTGTGCGGCGATGTGGGCTTTGGAAAGACCGAGGTTGCCATGCGCGCGGCTTTCAAGGCTACCTGCGATTCCAAGCAGGTTGCCGTTCTGGTTCCTACCACGGTGCTTGCCTTGCAGCATTATCAGACTTTCCGCGATCGCTTGAGGAATTTTCCCGTCCGCATAGACTATCTTTCCCGGGCTCGCACAGCCAAGCAGGCCCGCCAGGTGCTGGAAGATCTGGCATCGGGGAGGATAGATATCCTCATCGGCACCCACAAGCTGATAGGCAAGAATGTGAAGTGGCACGACCTGGGGCTGCTCATCATAGACGAAGAGCAGAAGTTCGGAGTATCGGTCAAGGAGAGGCTACGACGCCTGAAAACGAATGTGGACACCCTCACCATGAGTGCCACGCCCATTCCGCGGACGCTGCAGTTCTCGCTGATGGGAGCCCGCGACATGAGCATCATCCGCACTCCGCCCCCCAACCGATACCCCATTCACACGGAGTTGGCCACCTATGGCCACGAGGTGATAGCCGACGCCATCAACTTCGAGATGAGCCGGAACGGACAGGTGTTCTTCGTGAACAACAGAATCGGCAGCCTGCAGGAGATAGCCAACCTTATTCATAAGCATGTTCCGGACTGCCGCATTGCCATCGGGCATGGGCAGATGACCCCTGAAGAACTGGAAACCGTCATCATGGGATTCATCAACTATGACTATGATGTACTGCTTTCCACGACGATTGTGGAGAATGGAATCGACATCCCCAATGCCAATACCATCATCATCAACGACGCTCACCGGTTCGGCCTGTCAGACCTGCATCAGATGCGGGGCAGGGTGGGGCGCTCTAACAGGAAGGCCTTCTGCTATCTCCTGGCACCTCCCAAGTCAGTGCTTAGCCCCGAGGCTCGCCGCAGACTTGAGGCTTTGGAGAACTTCTCGGAACTGGGCAGCGGCTTCAACCTCGCCATGCAGGATCTGGACATCCGTGGTGCGGGCAATCTGCTGGGTGCGGAGCAGAGTGGGTTTATGGAAGACCTGGGCTATGAGACCTATCAGAAGATACTCTCCCAGGCAGTAACGGAGCTGAAGAACGACGAATTTCAGGATCTCTACGCAGAGGAGATAGCCCGGGGCAAGCAGTTCGACGGCGACGAGTTTGTGGAAGACTGCGCCGTCGAGAGCGACCTGGAGATGTACTTCCCGGATACCTATGTGCCGGGTTCCAGCGAGCGGATGCTGCTGTATAGGGAGCTTGACAATATCAATGACGACAAGGAACTGGCCGACTATCGCAGGCGGCTCGTCGACCGTTTCGGCCCTGTGCCCCACGAGGGCGAGGAGCTTATGCAGGTGGTGGCCTTGCGCCGACTGGGCAAGCGGCTGGGTTGCGAGAAGATTATCCTGCGCCAGGGACAGCTGAACCTGCAGTTTGTCTCTAATCCCGACAGTGCCTATTACAAGAGCCGGGCTTTCGACCGTGTGCTCAGCTACATAGCCTCTAATCCCCGGCGATGCGACCTGAAGGAGGTCAAGGGACGCAGGATGATGCATGTCTTGCAGGTGCGCACGGTGAAGGAGGCCGTCGATGTTCTGAGGATTATGGACGGGCGGCAGCAATGAAATGGGATAAGCGTTCGGTAAGTGTCCGTTTTTTAGTATCTTTGCAGTCGTTATGATCATCATTCTCACCGTTCTGGCATATTTCTCCATCCTGCTGCTCTTCAGCAGGATGACGGTTCGCCGTGCTGACAACGACACTTTCTACAGGGCCAACAGGAGGTCGCCGTGGTATATGGTGGCCTTCGGCATGGTGGGCGCGAGCATCTCGGGTGTTACCTTCGTGAGCGTGCCGGGCATGGTGGAGCATACCGGCATGACCTACATGCAGACCTGCCTGGGTTTCATCATCGGTTATTTCCTCGTGGCCTTTGTGCTTTTGCCGGTATACTACAGGCTGGATCTTACCACCATCTACTCTTATCTGAAGCAGCGTCTGGGCATGCGCTCCTATAAGACGGGAGCATCCTTCTTTCTCCTTTCTAAGATGACGGGGGCTGCCGTGCGGTTCTATGTGGTCTGCATCATCCTCCAGAGGTTCGTCCTGGATGAGCTCGGCGTGCCGTTTCCGCTGACGGTCGTGGCTATGGTGGCGCTGATCTGGCTCTACACGAGGCGCGGCGGCATCAAGACATTGGTGTGGACGGACTCTTTCCAGACCATCTGCATGTTTGCGGCCTTGATTCTTATCTTCTTCCATGTGATGCGCGAGCTCGACCTGAATGTGTCGGAGGCGGTGGCGGCCATTGCGCACGACGGGCATAGCCGCATGTTCGTGTTCGACGACTGGCTGTCGAAGCAGAACTTCTGGAAGCAGTTCTTGAGCGGCATCTTTATCGTTATCGTGATGACGGGGCTGGATCAAGACATGATGCAGAAGAACCTCACCTGCAAGAACCTTCGTGATGCGCAGAAAGACATGTGTGCCTACAGCTTCGCCTTCGTACCGGCCAATCTGCTGTTCATGTGCCTGGGCGTGCTGCTGATGCAGCTCGCACGACAGCAGAGCATAGCCGTCCCGGCGTCGGGCGACGAGCTCCTGCCCCTGTTCGCGGCGTCGGGAAGGCTGGGAGACATCGTGGTGGTGTTCTTCACCATCGGCATCGTGGCGGCCTCGTTCTCCAGTGCCGACTCGGCCTTGACATCGCTCACCACGAGCTATTGCGTTGACATCCGCGGCCGCGAGGGAGACGAAGGCCTGCGCAAGCGTGCCCATGTGATGATGGCCGTAATCTTTATTCTCTTCATCTTGGCTTTCAAGGCCATCAATTCCACGAGTGTCATCGACGCCATCTATATCCTGTGCAGCTATACCTACGGCCCCCTGCTGGGGCTCTTTGCCTACGGCCTGCTCACGAAGCGGGGCGTAAACGACCGCACGGTGCCCTATGTGGCCGTGGCGTCGCCGCTGATCTGCTATGCTACGGACAGGGTCGTGGAGGCTGCCACGGGCTATCGGTTCGGCTACGAGATGCTCATGATCAACGGCCTGCTCACCTTCGCGGGACTCTGGATAGGCAGTCTGGGCAGCCCGTCGGCTCATTCCGGGCATGAGGGCACGGCAAGCTGAGGGCGTGGTAAACACAAAAAGGATGTGCCAAGAGTTTTCCCGGCATCGCTACAATCGGCTTGTAACGGCATTACCACTTGCTGGTAATCCTGCGGAAAACTCCCGGCACATCTCCTGATGATGATGCGCCCCGGTCGGAAAGGGGCGCTGTCTTACTGGTTCAGGTATCTCTCTGCCTCGAGGGCGGCCATGCAACCCGTTCCGGCTGCCACCACCGCCTGGCGGTAAGTGGGGTCGGCGCAGTCGCCGGCAGCAAACACTCCTTCTACATTCGTCCGTGGCGAGCCGGGCTGCGTCTTGATGTAGCCCACCTCGTCCATGTCTATCTGCCCCTTGAATACATCTGTGTTCGGCTTGTGGCCGATGGCAAGGAAGAATCCGTCGATCGGCAGGTCATACTTCCGCTCGTCGGCCTCACCCTTGCGGTAGACCACATGGGCGCCCTCTACGCCTCCCTCGCCATAGAGGCCGAGGGTGTTGGTCTCGTAGAGAATCTCTATCTTCGGATTGCTCTCCACACGCTTCTTCATGATGTCTGAGGCACGCAGATAGGGCTTGCGCACAATCATGTAGACCTTGGCGCAGAGCTGGGCCAGATAGGAAGCCTCCTCGCAGGCCGTGTCGCCGCCGCCCACTACGGCCACCGTCTTCTTGCGATAGAAGAACCCGTCGCAGGTGGCGCAGGCGCTTACGCCCATTCCGTTATATTTCTTCTCGTCTTCCAGCCCCAGGTATTTGGCGCTGGCGCCGGTGGCGATGACCACGGTGTCGGCCGAAATCTCCGCCCCGCGGTCGGTGGTGAGCACATAGGGCTTCCGGCTGAAGTCGGCCTTCACGATGGCTCCGTCGCGCACATCGGTGCCGAAACGCTCGGCCTGCCGGCGAAGTTCCGTCATCATCTGGTTGGCGTCCACGCCTTCCGGATAGCCCGGGAAGTTTTCT
Source organism: uncultured Prevotella sp. (assembly GCA_963545855.1). GTDB lineage: Bacteria > Bacteroidota > Bacteroidia > Bacteroidales > Bacteroidaceae > Prevotella. Next base: position 8,520 of record CAUULA010000021.1, on the reverse strand, counting down.
ACGATGGTGGTCTGGGTGAGCTGTCCGCCCATTTGCAGCCCGCAGTATTCAATGGGTTGCAGGTTGGCCCTGCCGGCGTAGATGGCTGCCGTGTAGCCCGCAGGTCCGGAACCGATAATCAGACATTTAGTATGTTCCATTATTTCTCCAGTTCTTCTTCGATGAGTTTAGCAATGTTGGCAATCTTCTCCGTAGGCTCGAAGCGGGCTATCACCTGCCCCTTCTTGTTGACGAGGAACTTGGTGAAGTTCCATTTGATGTCGGCCTTCTGCTTATAGTCCGGGTCTGCCTCCGACAGCATCTTGTCGAGGACGGGATAGATGGGGTGGGTCTCATCCCATCCGGCGAATCCCTTCTGCTCCTTGAGAAACTTGTAGAGAGGCTCGGCGTCGTCGCCGTTCACCTTGATCTTCTTGAACTGCGTGAACTCCGTGCCGTAAGTGAGCTTGCAGAAGTCGTGAATGCTCTCGTCGGTGCCCGGAGCCTGCTGGCCGAACTGGTTGCAGGGGAAGTCCAGAATCTCGAAGCCTTTGGAGTGATAGGTCTCGTATAGTTTTTCCAATTCTTCATATTGAGGGGTAAATCCACACTTGGTGGCCGTGTTTACGATGAGGAGAACCTCGTTGGCATATTCCTTCAGCGATACATCGTGGCCTTTTCTGTCCTTGACAGAGAATTCATAAACTGTTCTCATTTCTTTATTCTTATCTTAATAAATTAGTTTGTCTGTATGTTCGATGTCTTCTGAATGCAAAAATACGAATTAAATTTCAAATCGCCCGCATAGTTTTATTAAAAGTACTAAATTCGCGCGCAGTATTATCAACGAGACCCCGGAAAGCCCCGGCCGGCATATCACGGGCAACGGAAATGCCATGACCGCCATTGCGGTCGGTGCCACGGAGGCAAGCCGGGCGGCGCCTCGGGGGAGACTTCCCTGAAAGATTAGGGATTTCTCCTCTAAGGAATAGGGATTCCACACCTTGCCGTGGCCGGGACTTTCGTATCTTTGCAGCAGAAATGAAAACTCTAAAAGATACGATTATGAAAAAGCTTTCTGCACTAATGGTCTTGGCATGCGCGATGATGCTGTCGTTCTCGCTGACATCCTGTGGCGACCATGATGACTGGAGAGACCCGGTTGACCAGTTCAATCTCACCGATGCCATGAACGCCTATCTCAACTATTATGGCGAGTTCGGAACAGACGATAAGACCACGCAGCAGTGGTTTTATAACAACTACGACAACTACGGCGGCTATTACGACCTGTATTACGAGGCAGACTATAGGGCTTTCGTCGACGAGCTCAGCAAGTGGTATGCCAAGTGTCAGGTCTCGATGGCGAGTATTCTCGCCACGAGCGCATGGAGCGGCAAACTGGTCATGAACTGGAAGGATGCGGGAAGCTCCGGCTATTCACAGGCCAGCTGTACGGCAGAATACGATTTCGACCTGACCTCGACGGGAGCTAAGGGCGGGCGCGGACAGGAGCATCGCTGGAACTACTCCGACGGTTCGGCCGAGAGCAAGACGGGATTCAACTGGAGCGTGGACGGCTACGGAAACATCATCCTCGACTTCGACTCCGACGAGGGACAGGGCAAGGGCGTGGAAATGGTGGTCTACTATTCCGACCTCAACAAGCTGAGCGACTCAGAGGGCATCTTCACGGGCAGGATGACGAGCAATACCAATGGACTGGACGAATACGACGACTTCAGCTTCAGCCGCGTAACTTACGCGAAACCGGCAGTCGGCACCCGGACTGTGGTGGCAGAACAGGTATTCTCAGGCAAGGCCGCCGGAGCGAAGCGCATGAGCTCTGACAAGAGGCAGATAACCCTGAAGGGCAGCAGAAGATAATTTCAGCTGAAACTCTATATATTCCCAAGCGGTCTGATGAAGGATTTCATCAGGCCGTTTTCTGTGTCGCCCCATGTCTTGCGACGCCTCCGGAGGGTTTCTGATTGCCCTCCCCCGTCTCTTGTCTCCCGTCTCCCAGGCTTCTTGCTCCTTGTCTCTTTCCTCCCCGCTTGCCGTTCCCGGGGTTCTTACAAGTCGTGTGTAACCGTGTTACAAGCAGCGTGTAATGCCGTTACAGGCCGTGTGTAAGAACAGGCAAGGCGGCTCCCGATTCTCACGGGAGCCGCCTTGGGAATGCGAGAAGGTCGTTTCAGTAGGGGCTATAGGCTGCCTGCGGAAGCCGTGCGGACGGGCCTTCCGTGTGCTGTGGGCCTATTCCACATCATACTGCGGATTCTGCTTGATGTTCGGATTGGCGTCGCGCTCGGACTTCGGGATGGGCAGCACGCACTTGTACATGTCCCAGTTGAAGTTCATGTACATGTCGTTCATGGTGAGGTGCTTTACCTTGCTGATAGCACTCACGGTTACCTTCACGCGGTGCACGGAGCCTCCGTCGCGGAGGGCATCGAACATGCGGTGCCCTTCTCCTACGAGTTCCTTGCGCCGCTCGGTCATCACCTGGTCGAGGCTGACGGTGGTTCCCACGACGGTCTTGGCCGGATTGGCGCGCTTCACGATGGCGTCGAGATACTTGACGGCCTTGTCGTTGTCGCCTGTCTTTACCGCTGCCTCGGCCGCATTGAGGTAGCTCTCCGAGAGGCGGATGAGGAAGATGTTGGCATCCTTGATGTTCTCTCCCTCCTGGGGCTGGTATTTATTGATGTAGCCACGCTTTCCGGATATGGCGATCAGCTGTGTCCGCACATCGTTCTTGTCGGCAGTGAGCAGTTTGTAGAAGCTTCCCGTGAGCACGATGTCAGAATATCCGTTGGCATTGTGCAGGTAGCCCAGCGACTCTTTGCCCGGGCTGTCGTCGGTGAGGTTGATGATTTCAAACAGCACCTCGCCCCGTTTCGTGGGGCTCACATTGTCGGCCCATGCCAGCGGATACTGCTCGTTGGTCCAGAGGGCGTACTTGTCGGCCTCGGCTCCCTCTATGGCTTCTTCGGCCGCGGCCAGTGCGAGTGCGTCGTCGCCGTGGTAGAGGTAGACGCGGCTCAGGAGCGTGAGCACTGCCCAGCGGCTGATGTGCCCTTTCTTATAGGCGAGCCCCTCCTTGTTGTTCATGAGGCTTGCCGCCTCTTTCAGGTCGCTGATGACCTGCTCGTAGCATTCCGCCACGGTTTTGCGGGCAGGTTTCTCTTCCTTGTCAAGCACCTTGGTGACGATGGGCACGCCCAGCGAGGCGCCGTTGTCCTTCTTGTAAGGGTAGCCGTAGAAGCGGGTGAGGTCGAAGAGGAACAGTCCGCGCAAGGCCAGGGCCTCGCCTTTGTAGGCGTCGCGCAGGTCTGTCTCGGTGGTTTTGATATTGTCGATCTTGTCAAGCGCGAGGTTGCAGGTGGCAATCAGGCCGTAGGGATACGACCAGAAGGTGGTCGGCGAGTTGTCTTTCGTGAAGTTGAAGAGATAGTAGTTGCCGGTGCGCTTCGTGGCGCTGACGGCCTGCATGTCGTCTCCGGTGGCGTCGCCGTAGTAGACGAGGCGGCCCGAATAGGCATAAGCGTTCTGCATGACATGGTATACACCGTTCAGGGTGAATTTCACATCGCTAAGTTCCTGTATGGTCTTGTCGGTGGACATGGAGGTCGAGGGCTCCAGGTTGAGCCAGTCGTTGCCGCAGGAACTCATAGTGAACAGCAAGGCTCCGAGAGCCATATATTGATGAATTTTCATTGTCTGGTAATTTAAGGGTTAGAAGTTGACATTTAATCCGAAGGTGATCGTCTTCAGCGGCGGAGTTCCCCAGCCGGCCGTTCCGCCGCTTACGGCTTCCGGATCGTAATAGTCGTAGCGTGCCCAGGTGAGCAGGTTGTTGCCCGCCACATAGAGGCGGACATGGTTGATGCCCAGCGGTTTTGTCCAGGCCTTCGGCATGGTGAAGCCGAAAGTGAGGTTCTTGAGGCGGATGAAGTCGGTGCTGTGCACCCTCCGGGTGTTGGAGAACTTGCCCATGGACACCTCGGGAGCCTCTATGAACCGTTCGTATTGTGAGATGTCGCCCGGCTGCTTCCAGTTGTCCAGGTAATAGGTCGGGATGTTGGCCTCGAGGTCTTTCCCTCCGTGCTCCACCTTTTGCGCCCAGATGTCGTAGGAATAGCCGCCGAACTGATAGGTGAACATGAAGTTGAGGTCGAACCACTTATAGGAAAGCGTGTTCGAGAGACCCCCGGTAACGGTGGGTTCCGCATGCTTGTAGGCGATGTTGTTGGCCTCGGCGGGGTTCTCGGTGATGTTTTTCACGAGGTTTCCGTCGGCGTCCTTCGTGTTGGTATAGAACTGCGGCGCTCCCGTATCGGGGTTTATGCCGGCAAATTCGATAAGGTAGAATGTCCTGTAGGATTCTCCCACGCGGTGGATATAGGTCCCGCTGATGATCTCCTGCTGCTTGCCGTCGAGGACGACAATCTTGTTCTTGTTGTGGGCAAGCGTGAAGTTGGTGTTCCAGCTGAAGTCCTTGGTGGAGAAGTTGTTGGACTTGATTTCGAGTTCCACTCCCTGGTTCCTCACCTTTCCGATGTTGAGCAGATAGCTGCCGAAGCCCGTCGTCCAGGAGATGGGGTAGTCCATGAGCAGGTTCTTGGTGGTGCGGGTATAGTATTCAAGCGTTACATTGAGGCGGTTCCACAGCCCGAAGTCCACGCCGACATTGAAGTTATAGTTGGTTTCCCATGACAGTTTGTCGTTGGCAATCTGCGAGAGGTTGTAGGCAGGGTCGGTGTTGTAGTCGCCGGAGAGGGAGGTGAGCCCCATGTATCCGAAAAAGTCGGAGGGCAGGGTGCCGTTGACGCCGTAGGAGGCGCGGAGCTTCAGGTCGGTAAGCCATCCCTGGCTGGGTTTCATGAAGTCCTCCTCGATGATGCGCCATGCGCCGGAAGCCGACCAGAAGGTGCCCCATCGGTTGGCGGACGCCAGCCGGGAGCTGCCGTCGACGCGGAGACTGCCACCCAGATAGTATCTGTTCTTGTAGTCGTAGTTCAGTCGGCCGATGTAAGAGACCATGCGGGTGCGGGTGTCGGAACCGTATGCTCCGATGACCTTGGCACCGTTGCTCAGGGCATCCTTGTTGGGATTTACGAAGTTATGCTTGGTTCCGCCCACATGGTCTCGCCGCTGATCGTCCACCTCATAGCCCAGCAAGGCGTCGAGGTGATGGTTTTCCGCGAGGGTGGTCTTATAGCTCAGCTGGTTGGCCCACACCAGTTTCTTGCGCTCATACATCATGACGGTCTTGCCTCCGTTGATGTCGTCGCCGTTGGAAGTCCTCGGGTCGTCCCACTCCTTGCCCTTGGTGGTGGTGTAGTCGTAGCTCAATGTGCTGCGGAATTTCAGGTCTTTGATGAACTCGTATTCGCCGTAGACAGTGTTGAAATGGCGCGTGATGTACTCCCGCTTGTAGTCGTACATCATGGAGAGGGCGGGGTTTCGGTCTTCGTTTCTGATGAAACTGCGGTTCCAGCTGCCGTCCTCGTTATAGACGGCATCGGAGGGAACCACGCAGTTGCGTGAGGCATAGAAGGGCGCGGTATAGCTGGTGCCCTCGCTGTAGACCTCTTGGTTGACGCTTGCGAAGAGCGACTTGACGCCGAGCGTGAACTTCTTGGTGGCCTTGTATTCGGCGTTGACGCGGCCGCTGATGCGTTCCAGGCCTGAATTCCGTGCTATACCCTGCTGCTTGAGATAGGAGAGGGAGGTGTAGTAGGTAAACCTGTTGGTTCCGCCCGACACTGAAGCCTCGTAGCTCTGGTGGCTGCCTTTTTTGAAGAGGATGCGGTCCCAGTCTACATATCCGCACCAGGGCACGGGGGCATAGTTGTCTATTTCGCTGTCGGCATAGCTCACGGCCTCGGCTTCACTTTTCCCGTCGCGCAGGGCACCGGCCTTCAAGGCGTTGTAGATGTATTCCCGCCGCTGCTCTCCATTCATCACGGGACGGTAGTCCATGGCAAAGTCGCTGCTTCCCCAGTCGGCTTTCAGGTTGACGACGGGCTTGCCTTCACGGCCTTTCTTGGTGGTGATGAGCACCACGCCGTTGGCAGCCCGCGAGCCATAGAGCGAGGCGGCTGCGGCGTCCTTGATGACGGTGATGCTCTCGATGTCGGTATTGCTGAGGGTGCTCATCAGGTCGAAGCCGCCCTTGGAGTCGTTGGCCGAGACATTACCCGACATGACCGGCACGCCGTCGATGACATAGAGCGGGGAGTTGGAGGCGTTGAAGGAGCCCATTCCGCGGATGTTGAGGGCTACCGACGATCCCGGCTGGCCGGAGGCGGAGCTCATCTGCACGCCCGACGCGGCACCCTGCAGCAAGTCTTTGAAGGTGGCGGTAGGGACATCCTCCAGCTTCTCGGTCTTGAGAGTGGAGGCTGATCCGGCATAGGCCGACTTCTTGAAAGTGCCATAACCCGTAACGATGACTTCCTCCAAGGTCTGGTCGTCGGGATGCAGGGATATGTTGACGGTGCGTCCGGCGCTGACCCTGACTTCCTTCGTGGTGTATCCGACATAGGACACCACGAGCGTCGCGCTCTTCTCGCCGGCCGGCAGCGTGAAGCGGCCGTCGGTGCCCGTAACGGTTCTCGACGAGGTGCCTTTCACCTGGATGGTAACTCCGATGAGAGGATCGTTCTTCTCGTCTACGACGATTCCACTAAAAGAGTCTTGTTGCTGCTGGATGCTGCCCGCCTTCGCCGTGCTCTCGGCCGCGACCGCAGCCGGACAATAGCAGGAAAGCGTGCAAGCGGTCATCAGCATCTTCAGATAAACAGGCATATGCTGCCATTTTCCTAACTGCTTCATAGTCTTGCTTTTTTCAGGTTTTTAGTATGTTAATGACATTGTGGTTTTTGCCATCTGTTAACAGGGGTGTTCTCATTTTATTAAGCAAAGATAGTGGATTTTAACTTATTATTAGAATAAGTAGTCTTAAAAAATATTAATATTCTTAAAAGGAAAGGCGGTCTGGCCGGTGGAATCTCGGTGCTGAGAGCCTGCCGATGGGCGGAGGCTCGTGTGGCCGTAAGTATATTCCGGGGCCTCGATGCGATGTAAAATGGCGGCGTGCCGAAAGCCATTCGCGGGATTACCGGCGGCTGTTGATCCTCTTACCAATAGCTTGTAATGCCGTTACCAACGGCTGGTAACGGCATTACAAGTTGTTTGTAACATGTCTGGAGGCGTTTCGGCACGCTGCCGGAGAGTAGGTTTGCCCGTTCTCCTTACTTGAATCCCCAGGCCGTCAGGATGTTTTCCCTGGGCAGGTTTTCCACATGGTTCTCCGTCTCGTCGGGCAGATTGCAGAAGAAGTCGATGCCCGTCTTCTGCTGAAGAAAGGCAATGGAGACCACATAGTCTTTCAGATTCACCGACGGGAGGATGTCGTTGTTGTGTTCAGCCCAGAATCCGAGTGCCTTGTATCCCCTCGAATTCTTGACGAGCAGGGCCATGAAGAAATACTTAGGGACGATGAGCTGGCCCTTGATGCGCATGAGGATGTTGTCGCTGCCGTCGATGGTGCCGCCCTTGCAGACATACATCGTGTCGGTGGCGGCCAGCTGTCCGGTCCACGAGCGAACGATGTTCTCCATCTTCACCCATACCCCCGTGTAGTTTTTCCCCGCATTGAAGTTGTAGTATTGGGGTTGCATGTTGCTGTAGTAGAAGGTCTGTATGTTGGCTTCCCGCGAATACTGGCGGTCGGCCGAGGGGCAGATGTGCCCTCGGGTGAGGCCTGAGCCGGTGTACATATAGTTCGTGTCGGGGAAGCGGGCGTAGCTGGGCAGGTCGGGATCTTCCGTGAATGTGCCGTAGTATCCCGCGCTGCCGGTATAGCCCCTGTGCATCTGGTAGCAGGTCCAGCGCTGCGATTTCAGCTTGGTGTCCCACTCTACGGCGTAGTTCACGCCGTCGGGGTCGTAGCCGTCGCTGGTCTTATGGACGAGGACGATGCTGTTGCCGCCCTTGAGGTGGGGGAACTCCAGCCGTGCGACTTCCTTGCGGCTGACCGTGGGATTGTTGGCGTTGGCATTCGCAGGGACCGTAGGGCCTCCTGTGCCTCCTCCGGGAGAGTCGTTGCCCCCGCAAGAAGCGAGGGTGAGGATGGCTGCCGCTGCCAGGAGCGGACAAAGGTTTCTCTTCATAGGAATGGTCTTAAACTAATCAGTGCGATTTAGCGTATATGCAACTACGCTAAACCGCACTCAAAATTCTATGAATATATTCGAAAAGAGATATATTACTTCTTCAACTTACCGTAACGGTTCATGAAGCGGTCTACGCGACCTGCCGTGTCGACGAGCTTGTTCTTACCGGTATAGAACGGGTGAGAGGTGTTGGAGATCTCGACTTTTACCACTGGGTAAGTTTCGCCTTCAAACTCTACGGTCTCTGTAGCTTTGCATGTAGACTTTGTAAGGAACATATCGCCGTTGGACATATCCTTGAATACGACCTGTCTCTTATACACATCTGACGCTGCCGACGACTAGTCGAGTG
>CAUULA010000020.1:0-27446 GCA_963545855.1 uncultured Prevotella sp. | reverse complement strand
ACTCGACTAGTCGTCGGCAGCGTCAGATGTGTATAAGAGACAGGTATAGGAATGGCTCTGGCTCAAACAAAAGTTACGGGAACCGTAGTTTCTCAGGAGGATGGAGAGCCCATTGTGGGTGCTACTGTCAAGGTTAAGGGCACCAATACGGGTGTCATTACCAATATTGATGGTAAGTTTACTCTGTCTACCTCTACCCCTAATGCCATCCTTGTCATTAGTTATGTCGGTATGAAGACGGTGGAGGTCCAGGCCCGGCCGGAAATGAAGGTTACTCTTGAGAATGAGAACGAGACGCTGCAAGAAGTGGTGGTAACCGGTATGCAGAAGATCGACAAGCGCCTTTTCACAGGAGCCTCGACGAAAGTGAATGCCGCGGAAGCCAAGATCGACGGTATGGCCGACATCAGCCGTTCGCTGGAAGGCCGTGCTGCCGGCGTGAGCGTGCAGAATGTAACGGGAACTTTCGGTACGGCTCCGAAGATCCGGGTCCGTGGTGCCACCTCCATCTATGGCTCTTCCAAGCCGTTGTGGGTTGTTGACGGCGTCATCATGGAGGATGTGGAAAATGTCAGTGCCGACCAGTTGTCGTCAGGCGATGCCAACACACTGATCTCTTCGGCCATTGCCGGACTGAACGCTGACGACATTGAGAACTTCCAGATATTGAAAGACGGTTCCGCCACTTCAATCTATGGAGCCCGCGCCATGGCCGGCGTGATTGTGGTAACGACGAAGAAAGGTAAGGCCGGACAGGCTCACATCAGCTATACCGGCGAGTATACCATGCGCCTGGTGCCGTCGTATGCCGAGTTCAACATCATGAACTCGCAGGATCAGATGGCTGTTTATCAGGAGCTTTTCCAGAAAGGATACCTGCCCTATGCCGGCACGGCCAATGCTTCCGACTCGGGTATCTATGGCAAGATGTATCAGATGCTGAGCCAGTATGACGAGACCACGGGGCAGTTTGCCTTGCCAAATACGCCGGAAGCCATTGCCGACTATCTGCGTGCGGCCGAGTATCGCAACACCGACTGGTTCGGCGAACTCTTCTCCACCAGCATCATGCACAACCATTCGGTCAGCATCTCCTCGGGTACGGAGAAGTCGCAGACCTATGCGTCGGTAAGCGCCATGTTCGACCCGGGCTGGACCAAGCAGAGCAAGGTGCAGCGTTATACGGCGAATGTGAATACCTCTTACGACATCTCCAAGAAGATAAACTTCAATATGATAGCCAACGCCTCTTACCGTAAACAGCGTGCCCCGGGCACCCTGAGCTCGTCGATCGACGCCGTGTCGGGCGAGGTGAAGCGCGACTTCGACATCAATCCGTATTCCTATGCGCTGAACACCTCGCGTGCGCTGGATGCCAACACCTATTACACGCGCAACTACGCGCCTTTCAACATCCTGCATGAGCTGGAGAACAACTATCTTGATTTGAGCGTCATCAACTTCCGCGCACAGGGCCGCCTGACCTATAAGCCCATCACGCAGGTGGAGCTGACCGTGCTGGGATCCGTGAAATACGATGCCACTTCTAACGAGCACAACATCCTGGACAATTCCAACCAGGCACAGGCATATCGTGCGATGGGTACTTCCACCATCCGCAGCAACAACCCATTCCTCTATACCAATCCCGATGATCTGACCGCGCTGCGCGTAACGGTATTGCCTTACGGCGGTATCTACGAGCGCACCGACAACCGCATGTTCGGCTGGGACTTCCGTGCGACGGCAGCTTATAACGATGTCTTCAACGAAGACCACATCGTGAACTTCTACGGTGGTCTGGAAACCAACAGCTACGACCGCCACAAGAGCTGGTTCCGCGGCTGGGGCATGCAATATAAAATGGGCGAAGTGCCCAACTACGCCTATCAGGTCTTCAAGCAGGGTCAGGAGCGTGGCACGGATTATTTCACCCTCTCCAACACCCATGTGCGCAGCGCGGCTTTCTTCGCCAATGCCACCTATTCGTGGAAAGGTCGTTACACCGTGAACGGCACTTACCGCTATGAGGGCACCAATGGTCTGGGCAAGGTTCGCAGCGCACGCTGGCTGCCCACATGGAACATCTCCGGAGCATGGAATGTGCACGAGGAACCATGGTTCTCCAAACTGCAGCCTACTCTGAGCCACCTTACCTTCAAGGTCTCCTACTCGCTCACGGCCGACCGTCCTTCGGTAACCAACGCACAGGCCATCTTCAAGAGTAGAACCCCCTGGCGATACTTCACGCGCGACAGCGAGACGGGATTGTATATCGACGAGCCGGCCAACCCCAGCCTTACCTATGAGAAAAAGAAAGAGTGGAACTTCGGACTCGAGGCCGGTTTCCTCGACAACCGCATCAACTTCACGATGGATGTCTACCGCCGTAATAACTACGACCTCATTGGCGTGGCAACGACAGCCGGCACCGATGGCTTCATCCAGAAGTATGGTAACATCGCCTCCATGAAGTCGAATGGTCTGGAACTGAGCCTGAGCACGACCAATATCAAGACTAAGGACTTCAGCTGGACCACCAGCCTCATCTATTCCCACACCCACAATGAGGTTACCGACCTGAAGACCTCCACCCGCATCATCGACCTGGTGAGCGGTACGGGCTTTGCCCGCGAGGGCTATCCGGTAAGGTCGCTCTTCTCCATTCCGTTCGCGGGGCTGAACAGCCATGGCCTGCCCACCTTCTATACCTCGGACGGAAGCACCACCATATCGGGCATCTACTTCCAGGAGAGCGACCAGGAGGAGCTGGACTTCTTGAAATATGAGGGTCCTACTGATCCCACCGATACCGGTTCGTTCGGCAACATCTTCCGCTACAAGGGGTTCGCGCTGAATGTGTTCATCACCTATTCGTTCGGCAATGTGGTTCGTCTGGATCCCGTATTCCGGAAATCCTATAACGACTTGACCTCTACTCCCAAGGAGTTTAAGAACCGCTGGATGACCGCGGGCGACGAGTCCAAGACCGATATACCTACCATCGCCACGCAGCGGCAGAACTGGAACGACACCAACTTGGGGATAGCTTACAACTCCTATAACTATTCCACGGCCCGCGTTGCCAAGGGCGACTTCATCCGCATGAAGGAGATTTCGCTCGGTTATGACTTCCCGAGGTCTCTCTACCAGCCCGTCGGGCTGAGCAATCTGTCGCTGAAGCTACAGGCCACGAACCTCTTCCTGATTTATGCCGACAAGAAGCTGAACGGTCAGGATCCGGAGTTCTTCAATACCGGTGGCGTGGCCGTTCCGGTGCCGAAGCAGTTTACGCTCACATTAAGATTGGGAATCTAAAAACAGATATTGATATGAAAAGAAATAAATTTATATATTCCGTTATCACCCTGGCCTTCGGTCTCATGGCGTTCACTTCCTGCGATGACTTCCTGGATGTGATGCCCGACAACCGTACCGTCATCGACACAGAGGATAAGGTCAAGGCCCTGCTGGTTTCCGCTTATCTCGATCACGACTACAATCTGTTCACGGAGTTGCTTTCCGACAATGTGGATGAGTATCAGAATACTTATACCGAGCGTTTCATAGACGAGATCTATCAGTGGAAAGATCCCAAGGAGTCTAACAACGAGTCGCCGGAGAGTTTCTGGGAGTCAGCCTATCTGGCAATCACTGCGGGCAACAACGCCCTCGACGGCATAGAGAAGATGGGCGGTGCCACGACCACCATGCTGAAAGAATGCAAGGGCGAGGCTCTGCTGGCGCGTGCCTATGCTCATTTCATGCTGGTGAATGTCTTCAGCCTGAACTATAATTCTGCCACCGCTGACAAGGCTCTCGGCATCCCCCTGATGTACGACACGGGTTCGGAAATCGGCACGGTGCCCAGCCGTGGTACCGTGGCTGATGTCTATGCGTCGATCGACAAGGACATCCAGGAGGGTTTGCCCCTGATTGGCGACAGCCATCTCTCGATTCCGAAGTATCACTTCAATACGAAGGCTGCCTATGCCTTTGCCACACGCTTCTATCTCTATTACGAAAAGTGGGACAAGGCCATTGAGTATGCCGACAAGTGTCTGGGCGCTAATCCTAAGTCCTTGCTCCGCGACTGGGCGAATTCCGCTACGCTGGCCTCTACTTTTGAGGTGAGGTCACAGCACTATGTGTCGTCTGAACTGAACTGCAACCTGCTGCTCGCCACCGGCTATTCCAATGCGGGTCTTGCCTTCGGACCTTACACTATATGGAAGAAGTACACTCACGGACCTTATATCTCCAGTCATGAAACCGGCGGAGCGACGCATCCATGGGGAGGTTCTACGATGCTCTACGAGGCTCCCCATTCCTATCCGGGTACAAGTTACAGCTTTGTCGTCTTCTGGCGCGTGCCGTATATGTTTGAGTATACCGACGCTGTGGCTGGCATCGGCTATCGCCGCTCGATTTTCCCGCTACTCACGACAGACGAGTGTCTGCTCAATCGGGCCGAGGCTTACATCATGACCAAACAGTATGACAAGGCGGCCGCCGACCTTACGCTGTGGATGCAGAATATCACGCGGTCGAGAACCACGTTGACTCCAGCCACCATCACGAACTTCTATAAAGGCGTGGCCTATAGTTATGCGGATACCACCGACCCGCTGGCCTCGACGGTGAAAAAGCACCTGCATCCCGCTTTCAGCATCGATGAGGAGGGTAGCACACAGGAGTCGATGCTCCAGTGCGTGCTCGACTTCCGTCGTGTGGAGACCTTGCATTGGGGTTTGCGCTGGTTCGACATCAAGCGTTATGGCATCGAATACCCCCGCAGAACCATGGATGCTTCCGGCTCTCCATCAAAGCAAACCGACTTCCTCTCTAAGGACGATCCCCGTCGCGCTGTCCAGTTGCCGTCGAAGGTGCTTGACGCAGGTGTTACGGCGAATCCGAGAAAATAAAGTCAAGATAAACTTTAAACGATTAGGAACATGAAGAAAATATTAGTATATGCTTTCGCGATTCTGTCCGGTGCCGTGATGTTCACTTCCTGTTCGGAAGACGACCTGAGTCCGGAGAGCATCATCACCGTTGACCAGGTGGACTATACTGAGTTCGACCACTGGCTGAAAGCGAACTTTATCAATACCTACAACATCGATCTCAAGTACCGCTTCCAGGATATTGAGACCGACCATAACTACTTTCTGATTCCCGCCGACTACAATCAGTCCGTCAAGTTGGCGCACATTATCAAGTATGCTGTACTGGAGTCCTTTGATGAGGCAGCCGGAATCAACTTCACCCGGGCCAACTTTCCCAAGCAGATCTATCTGGTGGGAAACTGGGAATTCCGCAACAACGGCACCTATGTGCTGGGTACGGCTGAGGGAGGAAAGAAGATATTCCTTGCTGGCGTGAATCTTTTGGACGAGAATCTCTCGAGCATCTCGAGCCTGAACCACTACTATTTGAAGACCGTCTACCACGAGTTCACCCACATTCTGAACCAGACCAAGGACTATGCGGCCGACTATCAGTTGATTACGGCCACGGGGTATGTGGCCGGTGAGTGGAGCTCGGCTCCTTATAATGGGGCTAACTATTGTCTGGAGCATGGATTTATCTCCGCTTACGCTCAGCATTCTCACGGAGAAGACTTCGCCGAGATGTTCTCCATCTATGTAACCAGCACATCCGAGCAGTGGGACGCTTGGATGAAAACTGCCGGGACGGATGGTGCGAACCACATCGCATCGAAGCTCTCCATCGTGCGAGACTACATGGAGAAGTCGTGGGGAATCGACATGGACGAGTTGCGCTCCATCGTTCTCCGGCGTGAGGCGGATATTGTCGCAGGCAAGATTGGCCTGTCTGATTTGACCGTAAAATAAACATTAAGGATTACGACTATGAAGATTATGAAAAAGAATAAGTATTTCATATATTTGCTGCTCCTGCTCCCTGTGTTACTGGTGGGGTCTTGCACTCCTGAGCAGGACGACTATTTCGATGAGCCGTCTTCCACGCGTCTGGCTAAACTGATGTCTTCCACGCGTAAGACCCTGATGGATTCGGAGCAGGGATGGCTGTTCGAGGTATTCCCCGGACTGAAAGGCCAGGAGTTTGGCGGCTTTGTCTATACCACAAAGTTCGACAGTCTCACCGTATCCGTAAGGAGTGAAGTTGCCGGTGATCCCGCTTATGAGGAGACCTCTTATTACAAGATGACCAATGAGGCCGGTGCCGCCATTATCTTCGATACGAACAATCAGCTCATTCACGCTCTCTCCGAAGGAACCACGGATAGATATCAGGCTCTTGGCGGCGACATCGAGTTCGTAATAGACAGCGTGGGCACGGATGTCATCAAGGTCCATGGTGCCCGCTCCAGAAACACCTGCTATTTCCGCCGTCTCACCATGTCGGCAGAGGATTATGTCAAGGCTGTGGCTGCCGTTCAGGCCGATTTCGTCTATGGCAACTACTATGGCACTGTGGGTGGAAAGGTCGCCGGCGTGGAGTTTGACTTGAACGCCAATCAGGCTTACATCAATCCGGATACCACCCAGACCGTTGAGGAGATATCCACCGCCTTCATCTATACCAATACGGGCATCCGCTTCTATAAGCCTATTACCATTAACGGTATCACGGTATCGGAGTTTGTGTTCAACTATGATACCGGTACGCTCACGGGTACAGATGCATCGGGCAATACTTTCGCGCTCAACGGGGTCTTGCCGGAAGGCTATCGCAAGTTCGCCGACTACGAGGAAGGTGCTTATACTTTAACTTACAATAACGTAAGCGATAAACCCGTTACAAAGGCGGTAACGCTGACGAGGAATTCCGACAACAGCTTCTCCATGACGGGATTGTTTGTCAACTCTCCGTCTACCGCAATTAAGCTCATCTACAACAAGGCCGACGGTGTGCTCTATTGGAATTCTCAGGCCGTGGGAACAGAGGATGGAAATACGGTATGGATTTGCGCATGGGTTATGGGGGGCACGCTCACCTGGCATACAGATGCGGGCCTGAAGACCGTATGGGACGGTAACGAGACCAATCCTGTATATACATGGAAGAACAACGGGAAGACTTCTTATAATTTCGACTCGTTCATCATGTGGACTTTGGACTCTTCGGGGAAGAGTGCGGGTGCGTATAGGGGTACAACCTACAGCGTCGACAGAAGCTATAGAATAAGGAAAGTTCTTTCTCTTACTAAGAATTAAAGATTATCAATTATGAAAAAGATATTTGGATTATTTGGAATTGCGCTGGGCCTGTTGGTCTTTGTCGCCTGTGGCAGCGACGACATTGACAATCCCTATGCGAAGGTCTCAAGCATCAGCATCGACAGTGTTTCCGTCTTGTTCCAGGCGGCTCCGAGCACGGGAGTGGTTAAGGTTACCGCTCCGAATGGCATCACGAAGGTGGTTTCAGAGCAGGCTTGGTGCACGACGACCGTCAACGGTAACGAGGTTACCGTGCAGGTAGAGGCCAACTCTGACATGCTGGGCCGCTCGTCGGTATTGACCATTTATTCCGGCGACGACTATGCTCAGGTTACCGTGCAGCAGATGGGATTTATCTTTGCGTTAGACGCTACCTCCATCGTTTCGGGCGATGATGCCGCCACGCTGAGTTATGCAATGGCCACGAATGCCGATGTGGCCTTCACTACCAGTGCCGACTGGATAGCGGCTGCTGCCGGAGACGGCAGACTGGAGGTAAAGCTCACAGCGAATACTACGGGGCATCTCCGTAAAGGGTATGTCATTTATACGGCCGGCACGCTGAAAGATTCCATCATCGTAGCCCAGTACGACTTCGATAAGGATATTGCCGGCAACTATCGGTTGCTCTACAGAGAGACGGCAGATGCCGCCGAGTGGAATTATGTGGATGCCGTGGTCAGGAAAGACTCTATTTCGCTGCCGGGTCTTGGCCTGAGGCTTCCTGCCTCCTTTGATGGGAATGCCTTGTCGATTAACCTCCAGTGCGGCCAATATTGTGGCCAGTTCGGCACTTACTATATCTATGATGCTTTCCAGTTGGCGGATGGCTATTGGACGGCTTATTACTCCAACACCACGGCTTGGGGAGTCTTTGATTACGACGAGGAAGAAGGCGTACAGTATTGCGTTATCAACAAATCCACCAACACCCACGCCTTCATGGGCATCAGCCTTATCGCATGCAATAGTCAGGCGTTCAATTCATCTACCGACAAGGGTACGCTTGCAAACTTCTATACCCCAATCCTTCAGAAGGTTGCTGCCGAGGGCGGTGCCAAAGGTTCTTTCAGGGGTCCGTCGTTGAGACTGGCTAAGTAGTAATCTCTCTCTTTTGAATAGTCAGGGGAGCCATATGCTTTATGTATACCGGCTCCCCTGTTTTTTCATGGGAGTCTCTTATAGTTTAAATTTTGGGTGTGTTGATGCCGGCAGGGAGTGAATCTTCAAAAGTTGCGCATGGGCACTTTATTTTTTCCGAGTTATAGGGGGCAAACTCTTGCTGTTGTCAAAAATATCCTGTAACTTTGTGGCTATCATGAAGAAGATGATTGCAACATTATTGCTGGTGCTGCTCGCTTTGGGAGTGAACGCAGCCCGGGAACTTACCTCCACGCAGCTCAAGTTGGTGGGGGACGGCAAGACCTTGAACACTTCGGCCATCCAGACGGCCATCGACAAGCTGTCGCGCAAGGGCGGCGGCAAGCTCACCCTGCTTCAGGGCAAGTATCTCACAGGGGCAATTCAACTCAAGTCGGGTGTGGAACTGCATCTGGAGGCAGGGGCGGAATTGCTTGGAAGCACCGACCCGAAGGACTACTATCAGCTGCAGGTGGGCGGAGAAGGTGATGTGGTGCGCAAAGACAACTCCAAGTACGGGCTGATTCTTGCGCAGGGTGCAAAGAACATCAGGCTTACCGGCTATGGCACCATCAATGGCCGGGGACGGGAGTTGGCGCTCACCATCGACTCTCTCTGCAAGGCGGGCATCTTGAAAGATGAGCACTATAGCACCCGTCTGCATCGCCCGAGCGAGATCATGCGCCCCAAGTTGTTCTTCTTCAGTGAGTGCGACGGGGTAGAAATCACCCATCTCACATTGCGCGAGAGTGCTTGCTGGGGCTTGAGTTTCGACCAGTGTCGCAACATGAAACTTGATAACCTCACCGTCTTGAATCGTGCTTACTGGAACAATGACGGCATCGATCTGACGGATTGTGCCGATGTGGAAGTGGCCAACTGCTATATCAACGCTGCCGACGACGGTATCTGCCTGAAGAGTTATCACCTGCGTGGTGTGAGCGAAAACATCCATATCCACGACTGCCATATTGAAAGCTCGGCGTCGGCGGTGAAGTTCGGCACCGCTTCGTGGGGGGCTTTCCGCGATATCAAGATTACGAATATAGATGTGCTGAACACCTTCCGCTCGTGCATTGCCATAGAGAGTGTTGATGGTGCCAGGATAGAAAACATCCTGGTAGACGGCATGAAAGCTCGCAATACGGGCAATGCCATCTTTGTGAAGCTCGGCAATCGCGCCGGTGACGGTACGGGCTATATCCGAGATGTAACGCTGAAGAACTTTGATGTGGAGCTCGCAGCCGGTCGCCCTGATGGCGATTACGACATTCGGGGGCCGGAGGTGAGCTATTTTCACAATCCTTTCCCGTCCAGCATCACTGGCTATCCGGGGCATCCGGTGCAGGGGGTGGTTCTCGACAGCATCCGTATCGTGGCTCCGGGCAACGCCAGCAAGGGCATGGCCTATGTGCGGGTCGACGAGGTTCCGGAGAACGAGAAGAACTATCCGGAGTTCACGATGTTCGGCGAACTACCGGCTTGGGGATTCTTCTTCCGGCATGTAGACGGGCTGACGCTCCGCAATGTGGATTTGGTTTATGTCAGGAAAGATTTCCGCAGTCCCATCGTGAAAGACGATGTGTGGAACTATCAGGAAGAGTGTGTAAGCATAAAGTGGAAGTATCAGAATGTGTTTCTTGATCCTGCGGAGCCTGTGCCGTCATATCCCGGTGGCGTGGAGGCCATGAAGAAGTTCATAACCGACAACCTCCGTTATCCTCAGGGCGAGAAGAATAGAGAGGGGCGGGTAGTCGTGAGTTTCGTCGTGGAGCGTAATGGAGCCCTTACAGACCTCGAGATACTCCGTCCCTTGTCCCCTGCGTTCGATGCCGAGGCTCTGCGCGTGGTAAAAGCCATGCCCCGCTGGAATCCGGGGAGGCAATACATGAACGGTTATGGTCTTGTGCCCGTGCGGGCAAGATATAATGTGCCGATAACTTTTAAAATAAAATAAGATCCATGAAAAAAACGCTTTTAACTTTTAGTTTTGTGCTCCTCTCGCTGAGCGGGAGTGCCCAGAAGACCATCACCTCTGCCGAAGCAGGGCTCGTGGGAGATGGCAAGACCTTGAACACAACTGCCCTTCAGGCCACCATCGACCGTCTTTCCCGTGAGGGCGGCGGCGTGCTCCAACTTAATCGGGGCATCTATCTCACGGGTTCCATCCTTCTCCGTTCGGATGTGGAGTTGCGCCTTGACAAGGGAGCCGTGCTCTTGGGCAGTCCTAATCCCGACGATTATACCGATCTCCGTGAGCAGGTGGAGGGCAAGCCGATGCCGAAAAATGTCTACAGCCTTGCCCTCGTGGTGGCTTATAAGGGCAGGAACATCAAGATTACGGGTCGCGGCACCATCAACGGACAGGGACGCAAGGTGGCACTTGCCATCGACAGCCTACACCTGAAAGGCATCAAGAAAGACCCGAACTACTTCACCCGCCTGCATCGCCCCCGCGAGATCGTGCGTCCTAACCTGCTCAACTTCATGGAATGCGAGCAGGTGGAGCTCCGGGGCAACCACTATGAGGGCAGCGCTTGCTGGGGACTGGTGTTCGTGAAGTGCCGTCAACTGCACATAGAAGGCCTCGACATTCGCGACCGCGACTATTGGAACAACGACGGTATCGATATTGCCGACTGCCATCATGTAGTGGTGCGCGACTGCCATGTGGATGCCGCCGACGACGGCATCTGCCTGAAGTCTGACGATCCGGAAGATACCAATAAGGACATTCTCGTCGAGAACTGCCGCGTGGAGTCGTCGGCCTCCGCCATCAAGTTCGGTACGGCGAGCCTCGGAGGCTTTCAGGACATCATCATCCGCAATATCAAGGTGAAGGACACCTTCCGCTCCGCCATCGCCATAGAGAGTGTCGACGGCAGCATCTGCAAGAATATCCTGGTGGAGAACATAGACGCCCGTAACACGGGCAATGCCATCTTTCTGCGCATCGGCAAGCGATGGGGCAAGCGGCAGGGCATTCTGGAGAATGTAATCCTGCGCAATATCACCTGCGAGGTGCCCTTCGAACGCCCCGACAAGGGGTATGACCTCCGCGGGCCTATAGAGGATACCATGCTCAACCCCATCCCCTCAAGCATCACGGGCACGCCCGAGATGAAGGTGAAGAATGTGGTGCTTGAGAATATCACCATCACCTGTCCCGGCCAGGCCTCCAAAGGCGTGCGCTATATCCCGTTGTGGAATATAGCCTCCATCCCTGAGAAGATCGACAGCTATCCCGAATACGACATGTTCGGCGAGCTTCCGGCCTATGGGTTCTATCTTCGCCATGTAGACGGCATTGTCTTCCGGAATGTCCGTTTCAAGCTGGCCGGCGAGGAGTTCCGACCTGCCTTCGTGCTCGACGATGCCAAGAATGTAACCTTCGAGCGCATTATCTATCCGAAGGGGCACGACAAAAACCAGGTGTACTGGAAGAAAGACTGACGCCCCCTGCTATCTGCGGGCGGGCGAGGGCTCCTTGCCATAACCGAAAAAGCTCTGCATTCTATGTCCAAACGACTCTCCATATTGCTCTGCTCCCTGTGTTTCCTGCTGTCCTTGCAATCACAGACAGCCGACTCCGTCTATGCCAGAATCCTCCGGCAGCTGTCGGCGTTTCCGCAGGAGAAAGTCTATCTCCGAACCCATGCCGAGACTTTCCTGCCCGGGCAGCGTGTCTGGATGCGGGCTTTTGTGGTGAACGCACTCAGTCATGAGCCCTCTGCGGGCAGTCAATATGTGTATGTGGAACTCTACAATCCAGCCGGCACGCTCCTCAAGAGGGTGCGTCTGGCGAGAGGCGAGAAAGGTTTTGCGGGGTATATCGACCTGCCGAGTGCCGCTGGGCGAGGGCGTTATATCCTGCGCTCCTATACCCTCTATTCCGCAAATGTCAAAGGTTTTGAGTGTGTGAAGAGCATTTTCGTAGGTGGGGTGGGCAGGCTTCTTGCACCGGTTAGCCAGGCCGGGGGCGATGGGCGGCAGGCATCAGGGCCGCTCCTGGTTTCTCGTAAGGGCGGGAGCATCCGTGTATTGCTCAACCGGCAACCGAAAGGAGATGCGCCATTCTTTCTTCTTGCCCACTGCCGTGCCTATCCTTTCCACTTCTGTAAGATAAAGCCGCACGAGGCATTGGTATTCTGCGAGGACAGCATGCCTCAGGGTATGGTGTCGTTTCTGCTGCTCGACCGCCATCTTGCGGTTGTTGCCGGTAGGCTGGTATATTCCGATGCCGGACAGGAACGATGCCGTCTGCAGCTGCAGGCAGTCCGTGTCGCCGACTCTCTGGAGTACAGGATTGCTGCGCCGCAGTTGAGGTCTGGAGAGACGATGGACCTCTCCGTGAGCATCGCCGCCGACATGGAGGATGAGCCGGAGGGCGGATTTTCCGATATTCTTACACACCTCTTCCTGAGTTCCGACCTCTCCGGAGGGCTGGAATTGCCGGCCAATATGAGCCATGCAGACGCCGAAAGCCTACTTGCTGACAAGGAGTGGAGCCGCTATGACATGCCGAGGGTGCTGCAGGGAACGGTGGCTGCCCCACCAAGAGCCCCTGAGCAGACCGGCAGTCTGACGGGGCGTGTGGTATCGGACCTTTGGCATAAGCCTGTCAACAAGTGCTCTGTGAATCTGATTTCGCCCGAAGGGGGCTTCTTTGCCGTTGCCCAGACAAATGTGAAGGGCGAGTTTTCCTTTGAGGGACTGGACTATCCAGAGGGCACAACCTATGTCCTAAATGCCTTCCGCGAGAATGGCAAGGCCACGGTGGAGCTGTCGGTCGCGGAGCCGGAATACCCTGAATTCGCCACAGCGCTTCCTCCTTTTGCGTGGTTGAAGGGGTTGTCCGCTGCCGACTCCACCTCTCTGTTGTCTGACAATCCTGATGGAATCATGCTCGATAAAGTAGAGGTGATGGGTAGGATGAGTAATGCCGCGAGCCGGAGCGACGCCTATGCACGACAGGCAGACTTCTCTTTCGGGCGGAAAGAAATAGAGGAAATCGATGCCACTTGTCTGCACGAACTGTTGAGGCGTGTGCCCGGCGTGCAGATAAAGTATGATCTCTGCTATATCCGCGGACCGATTTCCATCAAGAAAGACACGCCGGCAGCCATAGCCATTGACGGCGTCTTCCTCTCCGGCGACTACGATCTCGACAACATACAGATGCAGGATGTGGCGCGAGTGGACATCTTCAAGGGCGGTTCCACCGTCATTTGGGGTGCTCAGGGGAGTGCCGGAGTCATCTCCATATCTACCAAGCGCGGCGGCGGGGCACAGAAGGTGTTGTCCCGTTCGAACACGAAAACTGTGAACCTCTTGGGCTATCAGCGTCCGGCTCGCTTCGTCCCTTCGGACAGCCATCTGTATTGGAACCCGTCTTTCGGCGGTGGCAGCTTCGTATTCCGTAAGCCCGCGGGGACAGACCGATATAAAATAGTGGCGGAGGGAGTTACCAGCGAGGGTAGGGTCATTCATGAGGTGTGGCACCTGAAAGCGTCTTCTGCCTCCGTTGTCCGATAATTCCCAAGGCTTTGCGGATTCGTTTTTGATGAAGCGTGATTATCCTTTGAGAAAGGACAGATATGTGATTTTGTGCAATACTGTGCATGTTTTTTGTGTTTATTTTTATAAAAACAGCTCTAAAATTTTGCTTTTTTCTCCTTTTTCTCTCATATTTGCTGTGAGCAACTTAATTAAAACGAGAGACTTATATAATCATGAAAAAGTTATTCTCATGGTTATTGTGCCTGCTTCCTGCCATAGGTTGCGCCCAGAATGAGAGTTCGTTTCAGTTGCCGGGAAAACTATAACAAGAAGGGGGAGACGCCTCCTGCGTGGTTGAAAAACAAGGTCAGCGCAGCGCAATACGACCCCGTTGGGCTACCATCACAAGGAATTTGTGGATAAGTTGTTTGTTCTCTCCTTCTGAGAGAATGTTTCTTAGGCTCAACAGCGAAGCAGATGAGATTATCTCAGATTCTCGCTATTGGGTCTGTTTTGTATGAAAATTTCCCTAATCAACCGTTTCTGCATATTCCCACGCTTTTCGCATAATATGCAGAAAATGACCTCCGAATTTGCCGCAAACGGCCTTTTACATGCCTTTTAACGGCCTTTTACAGGGTCGGAAGCCGTTGGAAGGAGGGTAAAAAGCCGCTTCCTGCCTGCAAAAATTGCATATTTTCTTCTGAAACCGGCAATTCAAAAGCTTAACAAAAGTTAAATATGACTTTTTGACGGGCTGTAAGCTCATCAAATCGTCCCGACCTGTAATCTCCGCTCCAGCCGCCCTTGATACTCCTCGGATGAAATGGATAATTATGCAAAGATTTCGGCTTGTTTTGTAAAATAATCGGATTTAAAAATCTCCCCGTGTGCTCTCTTATGAGCGGGAGCGGCAAGGAGGTCTTTAAAGCTTGTCGGGCGGAATCGGTAGGGGACGGCCTCTGTTTTCCGAAGAATCAAGTTTTTGCCCGGTTTATTTTCCGGTTTATTTTCAAGAGGATGGTCATGAGGCAGAGAATTTAACCGCTTTTATCTTTTCATATTTTGTAGATCAGCGGGAAAGTAGTAACTTTGCAGACAGAAATATAACGAATAAAAAACAGATATAGACTTATGGCAAAGAAAGCATTATTGATGATTCTCGACGGATGGGGAATCGGCAAGCATGGTGAGGGCGATGTAATCTATAATACGCCGACCCCTTATCTGGATTATTTGAACGCCGTTTCGGCTCACTCCCAGTTGATGGCATGTGGCGAAGATGTGGGTCTGCCCGACGGTCAGATGGGCAACTCGGAGGTCGGCCACCTGAACATCGGTGCCGGCCGGGTGGTCTATCAGGATCTCGTGAAGATTAACCGTGCCTGCAAGGACGGCTCCATCCTCCGGAATCCGGAAATACAGAATGCCTACGACTATGCCCGGAAGACGGGCAAGAAGCTCCACCTGATGGGGCTGACCTCCACCGGCGGTGTGCATTCCTCACTCGACCATCTCTTCAAGCTCATTGAGATCTCCAAGGAATATGGTCTCAAGGAGACCTATGTGCATTGCTTCATGGACGGCCGAGACACCGATCCGAAGAGCGGCGCCGGCTTTATCAAGGAGGTTCAGGAGGTCTGCGACAAGAACGGGGCGCACATTGCGAGCATCGTGGGGCGCTTCTATGCCATGGACCGCGACAAGCGCTGGAACCGCGTGAAGGAAGCCTACGACCTGCTCGTGGAAGGCAAGGGCAAGCAGGCTGCCGACATGGTGAAGGCCATGGAGGAAAGCTATGCCGACGATGTTACCGACGAATTCATCCTTCCCATCAACAATTCCACCGTCGACGGGACCATTCAGGAGGGGGATGTCGTGATTTTCTTCAATTTCCGCAACGACCGCGCCAAGGAGCTTACCACGGTGCTGACACAGAAGGATATGCCCGAAGAGGGAATGCATACCGTCAAGAACCTGCAGTTCTACACGATGACGCCTTACGACGCAAGCTTCACGGGCGTTCATGTGCTTTATCCCAAGGAGAATGTAACGAATACGCTGGGCGAGTATCTCTCTAAGCTGGGCAAGAAGCAACTCCACACTGCGGAGACCGAGAAATATGCGCATGTAACCTTCTTCTTCAACGGCGGCAGGGAGGAGCCTTACGAGGGCGAGGACCGCATACTGGTTCCGTCGCCGAAGGTGGCCACCTACGACCTCAAGCCGGAGATGAGTGCGTATGAGGTGAAGGACAAACTGGTGGATGCCATCAATACTCAATTGTATGACTTTATCGTCGTAAACTTTGCCAATGGCGACATGGTGGGACATACGGGCGTATACCACGCCATCGCAAAGGCCGTGTGGGCGATAGACCACTGCGTGCACGATGTCATCGAGGCGGCAAGAGCCAACGACTACGAGGCCATCATCATTGCCGACCACGGCAACGCCGACAATGCCATTAATCCGGATGGAACGCCCAATACGGCCCACTCCCTCAACCCCGTTCCTTTCATCTATGTAACCGATAACAACTCGGCGAGGGTGAAGGAAGGGCGCCTGGCCGATGTGGCTCCCTCGCTCCTGCATATCATGGGACTGGAACAGCCGGAAGCCATGACGGGTGAGAATCTTATAGAAGACAAATAGCCGAAGCCAGTTGGGGAGCCTCCTCTCTGGAGAGTAGTGGGAATTGGTGCTATGGATGTGAAGATCGAGGAAAGCTGGCGGCAGCAAATCGACGGAGAGTTCGATAAGCAATACTTTATCGACCTCACCCGCTTTGTGCGCGAGGAATACCTGCATTATCAGTGTTTCCCTCCGGGGAGGCTCATTTTCAACGCTTTCAATCTTTGCCCTTTCGGGCAGGTGAAGGTAGTGATAATCGGCCAGGATCCTTATCACGAGATGGGACAGGCCATGGGGTTGAGCTTCTCTGTGCCGCAGGGAGTCATGATGCCGCCGTCGCTGATTAATATTTTCAAGGAGATAGAAGGCGATCTCGGAACTCCGATGCCCGCCGACGGCGACCTTACCCGCTGGGCCAGGCAGGGCGTGCTGCTGCTCAATGCCACGCTCACGGTGCGTGCCCATATGGCGGGAAGCCATCAGCGGCGGGGCTGGGAGGAGTTCACCGATGCCGCCATCAGGGCGTTGAGTGCCCGGCGCGACCATTTGGTATTCATCCTCTGGGGCGGTTATGCACGCTCAAAGCGCGCACTCATAGACCCAAGGAAACACCTTGTGCTGGAATCGGTGCATCCCTCGCCGCTTTCGGCGAATCGCGGCGGATGGTTCGGAAACCATCAGTTTTCCCGTTGTAATGCCTATCTCGAACAGAACGGGATTGTTCCCATCCAATGGTAAGACAACCACTTCACATCCTTCAGGTGGGTAATGTGCTCGTCTCACCCGATATATTCACGGAGCTTTTCTGCTGCGACCTCGATGCTTGCGGGGGCATCTGTTGTGTGGAAGGCGATGCCGGAGCACCGCTGGAGCTGGATGAGATCGCGGAGATAGAGGATTGCCTGGATAGGGTCTGGAGCGATTTGTCGGCCTCGGCGCAGTCGCTGATCGACCGGCAGGGCGTTGCCTATGCCGACCGGGACGGCGAACTGGTAACCAGTATCGTGAACGGAAAGGACTGCGTGTTTACCTGTTATGCGGGAGCAACTTGTCTGTGTGCCTTGGAAAAGGCGTGCCGGGAGGGGAGGAGCCGGTTCGTGAAGCCGGTTTCCTGTTCGCTTTATCCCATCCGGGAGAAGAAATTCCCGGGAGGAATTTCAGGCATCAACTATCACAAATGGCAGATTTGTGAGTCTGCGAGGGCAAAGGGCAGGGAGCTGAATCTGCCTTTATACAAGTTTCTGAGAGAGCCGCTGATTCGTCGGTTTGGTGCCGATTGGTACCGAGAACTTCTTGAGGTGGCTGATGAACTGCAGGCTCAGGGGCTGATTTAATTTCTTCTTTTTTAGGTTCTTCTGTATTCGGAAGGCGACAATCCGGTATGTTCCCGGAAGTATTTGCCAAAGAAACTCTGGTTGGGGAAATTCATTTCTTGCGAAATCTCCTTGATGCTCTTCGTGGAACTCTTTAGCTGAACGCGGATTTCGCGCACCACATAGTTGTCTATCCACTCGTTGGGCGTGCGTTTGCTAATCAGTCTCACCGTCTCGGAAAGGTATTTCGGGGTGATACAGAGCTGTTGTCCATACCAGCTCACGCGCCTTTCACGCTTGAAGTTTTCTTCCAGCAAACGCATGAATTGGATGAAGATGGTCTCGCTGCGGGTCTGCTTCTTGTCGCTGTGCTGCTGGATGCGGTAGATGCTGTTGCCGATGTCGTAGAGCATGGTGGTGAGCAGCGAGCATACCACATCCTTGCGGAAATGGTGGGAGGTGTCGAGCATCTTGCGACGAATGAGCTCATAATACTCCTTGAAAACCTTCTCCTCATCACTCAAAAGGCGGAAGACCGGGTGGGAGCGGGAGAACAGGAACACGGAAGAAATCTCATGAATGTCCTTCACCATCTCGGAAAAGAAGTTGAAGCTGACCATCAGCCCGATGCCGTTGAAGTCGTGGCTGCGCAGAAAATCGCCGGTTACCTGTCCGTGGCTGATGATGAGCACATCGCCGGCCGATACCTCATGCATCTCCGTATCGACGGTGTATCGGGCACTTCCCTGCAGGCATAAGCCGACGAGAATGCAGTCGAGGATGCGGGGATCCGTAGGGAACGGCAGCTTGGCAAACTGATCGAAGAGGATAATGTCGTCATCGATATATTCGCCTTGGAATGCCTTCTTGGCCTTTGCAATCGTAATCGGTTCGAATTGGGAATTGCTCATAACACAACTTTTAGTTGCAAAGATACATTATTTTAATGGAAAAATGGAACAAAATCGATGGCTTTTATTCTCAAAATGGAGAATCAATAGCCTGTTTCTGTATCGTTTACCGTTGTAACCTCGACGATTTCCAGTCGCTGGATCTGCTCTCTCCTAAACCATTTGTCGCCGTAGACAAGTATCCTCTTGCCAAAGAAACGGGCGAACTTAGGGAATGCCTGTTCGTCGGTTTTCCCACTACAGATATATTTGAAATCACCGAAATGAATGACCTCTCCTTTCCGGCAGTCTCGCAAGGTGGCTCTTAAGAAACCGTAGAAAGGCTCTCCAAACTCATAATAGACACTGTCTCCGGCAAGGTCGAAATACTTGGGGATTCGAATCCTGACTGCCTTTTCCCGGCCAATAGGGACGCCTTGCGGCACCTTGCCGTATTCTGTATGCTCCCAACTTTCCTTTGCGCTTTGCCAAAGGGCTATATTAACGGGGGTGGCATTCCATGGCGTACTGTCTGTATAGCCGTCTTGTTCTTCGCTTCCACGGGCATCCAGCACTCTGTTTGCAGGCCTGCACAGCCAACTGCCGTCGCCCAGGTGGGCAAAGTTGCGCCCCTGACGGTCTTTCCCGCTATACACAACGGCCACCTGATGATGCTCTATGTGCGGATAGGACGGCGCATACCAGAGGGCAATGGTGTTTGAATCGCTCCTCAGGAGGTGGGAAATGTCGAAAGTCCTGGTGATCGGGGCGTCTGAAGGAGCATGGCGATTGAGGGTGATCTGGGAATTTGAGACATTGCACTCATTGACATATACATCGAGGCAACCCGTCGAGGTTATCGTCAGTTTGGCCATTAGTGGCTGCTCCTTGCTGATAAAGGTCTTCCGGAACCATATCTGTGAGGCGGAGTCTGGCCTCGGATAGCTTATCCAGCGGACACCGAACTCTTGGGCCTGCATGCCCAATGCCCACCAAACAAGCCATAAAAGGAGGGAATATCTCATTTTTTCTGTCTATTTCAGAATCACGCTCTTGCCCCTTTTCAGATTGATTTTCTTTGTTTTCCCGTTGTATTTTATTGTTGTGGAGCCGCCATTCCTGCTATAGAGAGTTGCCTTGGTAACCTTTCCGTTGCTCCATTCCATGTCTACGACGAAGCCTCCACGGGCGCAGATACCTTTCACATGGCCTTCGCTCCATTGTTCTGGAAGGGCAGGGAGAAGTTCTATCTCATGGAGTGAACTTTGCAGGAGCATCTCGCAGACACCTGCCGTACCACCGAAGTTGCCGTCTATCTGGAAAGGGGGATGGGCGTCGAAGAGGTTGGGATAGGTACCTCCTCCGTTGCCGTAGTTGGTCTCGTTCTTGTCTGCCGGCACATAGTTCAGTAGCTTCCGGTAGATGTGATAGGCCTGTCTGGCATCATGCAGTCGCGCCCAGAGGTTGATTCTCCATCCCGTGCTCCACCCTGTCGTGCGGTCGCCTTTCTGTATCAGGGTCTTTCGGGAGGCTTCTGCCAGCTCAGGGGTGCCGCCGATAGTAATCTGATGACCGGGATACAGTCCGATCAAATGCGACTGATGGCGGTGGTGGATGTCGTGATCTTCCCAGTCATAATACCACTCATTGAGGTCGCCCTCATGGCCGACAGTATAGGGATGCAGCCGTTTCACCTTGTCATAAAGCTCACGGGTAAGCGCATTGTCGATGCCCAGAATGTTTGCGGATTGCAGCGTGTTGTTCAGCAATTCGCGGATGATGGCGAGGTCGGCGGTGCCCCCATAGCAGGTCTCGCCCCGATAGCCGTTCACCCAATAGGTGTTCTCAGGACTTGTGCTGGGTGCCGTAATCAGTTCTCCCGGCTGTTTCGGGTTCTCGATAAGCCAGTCGGAAATAAACTCGGAGGCTCCCTGCATGAGGGGATATGCTGTATCCCGGAGGAAATCCAGATCCTTTGTGTAGGCATAGTGTTCCCACAGCGACTGCGTAAGCCATGCGAATCCAAGGTTCCAGTTGGCCCACATGGGACTGCCGACCTTGTCTCCCACGGGGTTTGTCATGGCCCAGATGTCTGAATTGTGGCTTGAGCACCACCCTCGATGGATGCCGTAATAGTTGCGGGCGGTGTATTTCCCGTTTACGGCAAGGTTCTCCATGAGCGTGAAGAGGGGCATCGTGAGTTCCGAGAGATTGCCCACCTCGGCGGGCCAGTAGTTCTCCTCGAGGTTGATGTTCACGGTGTAGTTGCTTCTCCAGGGGGCTTTCTTCTGCGGGTTCCACAGCCCCTGCAGATTGGCAGGGACACCTTTTGTGCGCGAACAACTGATGAGCAGGTAGCGGCCAAACTGTGCATAGAGCGTCTCGAGGTAGCTGTTGCTGCTGCCATTCTGCGTGTAGTCCTTCAACTGGGCATTCGTAGGGAGCTTGTTTTCATCGCTGTCCGCCTTGCCCAGACAGAGCTGGAAGCGGTTAAAGAGGTTCTGGTAATCGGCGATATGACGCTCTCGTAGCTGTTCGTAAGACAGCGTCTCGGCGGCCTTCAGGTCGTCCTCCGCATTCGTGATGTAGGCTGCCCCTTCCTTTACAGGGTGCTTGTCGAAGCCGTTGAAGCTGGTCTCATTGACGAAATAGAGCGTCGCCTCGTCCGCCATTCTTAATGCAAGGGTGGAATCCATGGCGGTTATTCCTCCTCCCTTGTTTACTATTTTCAGGATAGAGCAGAAGTGTGTGCTCTCCTGCTCGTCTCCCATGGCATGTCCCGTCATGACCAACTGGTTTCCGGATGCCCTCACCTTGTGGTCGATTTTTGAGCTTAGCGTGATGAAGAGATTGACTTGCCCGGGCTTGTCGGCCTTGATCCTGACGGCGAAAACCTTATCAGGATTCGACACGAAGTACTCCCTCGTATAGGTAACTCCATTGCGTGTATAGCGGTCCGTGCAGATGGCGCTGTCGATGTTCAGCTCCCTATAGTAACCGGTTGGCGTGCCTGTGGAGTCGTCGAGGATATGGAGGGTTGCCAGAGGCATGTAGTATGCGGAGTTCGGGCCTTGCAGATGGCGTTGCAGGGAGTCGGCTAACTTATAGTCTTCATTGAATAATGCCTTGCGAATCTCTGGCAGCCACTTGTGGGCTCCTTCATCAAGATTCTTGTCAACGGGCTTTCCTGACCACAGCGTGATGTCGTTCAGGTAAATCAGGTTGTCGTCCGGATTCCCATAGACCAGAGCTCCGATCTTACCGTTTCCTAAGGGCAGCGACTCCTCGAAGAAGTTTGCCGGCTGGTCGTACCACAGTTTGAGTTGAGGTTGCTGCGCAGAACCCGTCAATACGCTACTGAGCAGGATTAAAGTAAGAAGGCTTTTTCTCATACCTAAAATCGTTTTGCTGCAAAGATACTATAAAACTTTCGTTTTCCAAAGTGATTAAAATAAAAAAGGTTATGGGTATAGATGCATTGCCTTTTGCCAAAGTTCTTATAATATCCGTATCGTTTTTTAACCGGCAACATGTTCCCAACCCTCGGGCCCTAAAGAGTTGAGGAGTACCATAATGATCATGGATAGTACCAATACTACACCGTTCTTGTTTCTAAAGTATGTGGCAGCTAAGGCCACCGCAACACTTGAAAGCAATGGGGTGAAAAGCATAAACCTCATCGGACGGAAATCTATAAGCATCAGGCTGATAGCGGGCAGCAATCTTCCTAAGATTATACAGCATGCAATAGGGATTGTGTGTTTGCTGTCATCGTACGCGTTTAGCAATAGATAAGCTAGCACGAAGTAGCAGACCGTGCCTGTCCAGCTCGCAGTCTTCTTGTCATTGAGCGACCAGTAGGTAAGAAAGCAAAGTAGTAAAGACGCTAAGAAGCAGATTAGATACTTTATCTTCATATACTTTTATTTCTATGTTGTTTATCTTAACTGTAGCTTACATGTAGTACAGATTCTACGAACCTCAGCCAAACAGGAGGTATCAAAGTGTTGAGAATTACGGCTATGATTGTTATTCCAATTAGCATATATGCGGTACGGAACTTGTAATAAACTCCTGCCGCGATGATTGTCAGTATCTCAACTACTGTAATATAGAATGAGGGGAGGCAGTCCATAAAATCGAAAATCCTGATGGGAAGTTCCAGAATCAAGCGTCCTGCCAGAATCCATAATATGATATTCGTAATCTTTTGAGAGCTGCCATATTTATCCAATAGTACCAGACTGACACAAAAGAATATGACGCTTTTCCCCCATTCATGGCCTGTATCCGGAACGGCCTGTATCCAGAACGAAGTCAGTTCGGCGGTTAAGGCAATGAAGAATATCTTCCAAAGGGTCTTATTCATGTTCTTTTTCGTGTATTTATGGAGTTATGCACAGGCCGTTGCAGTCGTACCTATCCATCCAACCACAGCCTTTTTCAACAATTTCACATTTGATCCAATGACTATCGCAAGTGTTTGTACCACATCCGTCAAAGAAAACTTGATCGGTGCAATGGCATTTAATTGCTTTATCTGGATTATCAATGTCAGTAGTATCAGAAGGAAAATCAATGTCTGTCGTGTCCACTTCGAGCCCGGGATCCTCTATGGAAGTTTTGCTTATCGGTTTCAATATCAGGCCTGTTTTCGTAATTTCCAATGTGCCTTTGGTGTCGAGTACCCTGTCGGGTGTCTGGAAGAGGGCGATGGCCACTTGTTTATCCCAGTTTAGTTTCTCCTCTGCCTCTATGGTCCACTTGGTAAAGAACAGGTCTAATTCGTTGAGTTCTTCATCTGTGGATTTCCTGTTACTCCAGAGAAAGGGGTGTCTCTCTACCCATTTTATGGCCTTGTTTATGTGCTCAAGTTCGGCTTTTGTCCATGGGAGCGTCTTTAGCTCTTTGAATTTTCCTTTCCATAATTCATGCTTTTGTTCGGGAGTGAAGGCTCTGTAGGCAGGTATCTTGTAGTCTTCTTTTAGTTTAAGCCATTGGCTTCTATCCATTTTTCTGATGCTTGAGAGATTATCAACAATGCCTCTGTTAATAGTCGGATCACAACAATATACCTTTTTCTCAATGTCTTGACATGCAAGGTTTGTTGAGAAACAGAACAATGTTACGGCGAAAAACAATAATCTTTTCATGATGGTTGTTATTTCGTTAGACGATTGAAATGAGTTTTCATATTTTTGTTTATCACAAGCTTTCGGGTAACAGCTTGTTTCATCTTCTTTGAAATTATTCTGCCGTAAAGTTAGAAGGTTAGATTGAGAAATCCAAATGGATGCCAATTTTTTTTCGTGGAGCGTCGCACTCTTCTGTAAGGTGGTAACTGTCTGTATACTATATGATTATGGAAGGATTTGTTGCGATGAGAGGAGGCTCAAGTGCGACGCGTTATGAGGGATTATTTCCTTAGGTTCCGCCTGATGCGCAGACGATAGTTGCGGATGGTGCTGGGCTGGACGAATAGGATGCGCTGTATCTCGCTGTCTCTGAACCCAAGCTGGCGGAGGATGATGAATGTGGTGTGGCGCAGGGAGAGTGAGGGGTAGGATGATATGAGCCGGTTGTAGTCGTCGGGATGGGAGAAGGCGTAAAAGTCCACGAAACTCTGCTCGTCTTCTGCCGAGATGTTCTTCATTTGCCCGCCGGCCATGACGCTCTCGTAGATATGTCTTCCCCGCCCCAGCTCGTCGTACTTGCCCTGAAGGGTGTGTGTGGCTTGTTTCCGCAACCATTCTTTCTCTTGTTCACCTTGGCGTATGCTTTCGTTGAGTTGCATGATGGTGGCTGTTTGTCGTTCTATCTCGTCCTTCTTGGCATTATAGAGCTGTCTGCGCCTGTCATAGATGCAGAGTGCGGCAATGCAGATGGTAAGGAGTGCGATGACCCATGGCAGGTGTGGTATGGGCGGTTGGGGACTTCTGGAATCGCTGCCTCTTGAATGATATAGTAGGAAGGGATTCTCCGTGCGCAACAGGTTGACGATGACGGTTTTTCTCAGGCTGTCGGTCCTGGCGGCAATGACCTGTGCCTGGCTGGCTTCAAGCCGGCTCTCTATTTCGGACAGAGTCCGGATTTGGATTAAGGTTTGCCGTGCGCTGTCGGCTTTCAGAATGTCCCGACGGGTCTGCAGGGTGTCCGTCGGGTGTGTACGGAGGCCTGTGGGCTGATGGTAGTAAGCCTTTATGTCTTTTGCGTAGGATATTTGCAGCAGTCTCTGGGCTTCCTTGTCTTGACGGTCTTGCAGGGCTTTTGCCGCCTTATAGAAGTATGCCGTTGATATGCAGTGTGGCTTGTGCGTAACCAGCAGATTGCCGTGGCTCAGCACGGCCTCGGGTATCTGTGCATAGTGCGCTATGGCCGAGTCGGTCTGCTGGCCAATCAGCCATTCGCTTTTCGTCAGCACTCTGCTGTATGGGCTCCGCGAAAAGCATGATGCGAGGAGACACATGGCCAGCATAGATACAACAAAGGCATATCCTTTGAGCAGATATGCCTTTGTCGTGTGGTGCTTCCTATGCGTCGATATTGGCATAAGTGGCGTTGTCCTCGATGAACTTCCGTCGCGGTTCCACATCGTCGCCCATGAGCATGGAGAATATCTCGTCGGCCTCGGCGGCGTTCTCGATGGTAACCTGCTTCAGCAGCCGGGTCTTGGGATCCATGGTGGTTTCCCAGAGTTGCTCGGGGTTCATCTCGCCCAGACCTTTGTAGCGCTGGGTGTGCAACCCCTTGTCGTCGCTGTTACCCTCTACATACCTGTCTATGAAAGTCTGTCGCTGCTGCTCCGTATAGCAGTATTCGCTCACCTTCTTGTATGTACACTTGTAGAGCGGAGGCGTGGCAATGTAGAGATGGCCTTCCTCAATGACCCTTGGCATGAACCGGTAGAAGAGGGTCATGATCAAGGTGTCGATGTGCGAGCCGTCGACATCGGCATCGGTCATGATGATGATCTTGTCGTAACGCAGCTTGTCGATGTTGGCCTCGCGGTCGTCCTCACCTTCTACGCCGAAGCGCACTCCGATGCTCTGGATGATGTTCATGACCGACTCGGCCTCGAACACCCGGTGCCATTGCACTTTCTCCACATTCAGGATTTTGCCGCGCAGGGGAAGGATGGCCTGTGTGTATCGGTCGCGGCCCTGCTTGGCCGAGCCGCCGGCGGAATCGCCCTCGACGAGGAATATCTCGCAGTCCTTGGGGTCTTTATTGGAGCAGTCGGCCAACTTGCCGGGCAGACCGCCGCCGCTCATGACGCTCTTGCGCTGTACGCTCTCTCGTGCCTTGCGGGCCGCGATGCGTGCCGTGGCGGCAAGCACCACCTTCTCGCAGATCTGCTTGGCTTCCTGCGGGTGCTCCTCAAGGTAATAGGTAAGCGCCTCGCCCACGGCCTGCTGGACGGCACCGGCCACCTCGCTGTTGCCGAGCTTGGTCTTGGTCTGACCCTCGAACTGCGGTTCCGCCACCTTGATGGATATCACCGCGGTGAGCCCTTCACGGAAATCCTCGCCCGCAATCTCTATCTTCGCCTTCTCGATTTGCTTCGAAATGGCAGGATCGTTGTCGGCATAAGCCTTCAAGACGCGCGTGAGGGCGGCACGGAACCCCGTCAGGTGGGTGCCTCCTTCTATGGTGTTGATGTTGTTCACATAAGAGTGGATGTTCTCGCTGTAGTCTGTGTTGTACATGATGGCTACTTCGATGGGGATGCCCTGCTTCTCGGTCTTGAGATAGATGACATCGTCGAAGAGGTGGGTGCGATGTCGGTCGACATAGCGCACGAACTCTTTCAGCCCGTCCTTGGCATGGAACACCTCCTGGCGCGTCTTGCCCGTCTCCGGGTCAGGGCGAAGGTCGGTCAGGGTGATCCTGATTCCCGCGTTCAGGAATGCCAGCTCGCGCATGCGGCGGGCGACGATGTCCCACTGGAATGTGGTAACCGTGAAGACGCTGCTGTCGGGCCAGAACTGCTGGCGCGTGCCGCGCTTCTCGGTCTGGCCGACAATCTTGACGGGATAGAGAGGCTTTCCCTTCTCGTATTCCTGCTGGTAGATCTTGCCGTCGCGATAGACCTGCGAGGTCATGTGGGACGACAGGGCGTTCACGCAACTGACGCCTACGCCGTGCAGGCCACCGCTGACCTTGTAGGATCCCTTATCAAACTTGCCTCCCGCATGGAGGACGGTCATGACGACCTCAAGGGCTGATTTATGTAGTTTCTTATGCTCGTCTACGGGAATTCCGCGGCCATTGTCCTCTACGACCACGCTTCCGTCCTCGCAGAGAGTAACCTCTATGTCGGAACAGTAACCGGCCATTGCCTCGTCGATAGAGTTGTCCACGGTTTCGTTGATCAGATGGTGGAGGCCCTTTTCACTGATGTCGCCGATGTACATGGCAGGGCGCTTGCGTACTGCTTCCAGTCCTTCGAGGACTTGAATGTTACTGGCTGAATAGTTGCTTTCGATGTTCTGATTTTCTGCCATTTTGTTGTTACTGATTAATAGTATGCAAAGATACTAAAAAAACTTCGATTGTCGAAATTTTTTAAGGGATAAAATGCTCGGCCGGCGATTTCGATTTGTAAGTTTTTCTATCGGTGCGTGGGGGGCTTGTCTTTTCTTCCGAATTTTAGGACAATGATTTTTCCTGAAATCGGTAACGGAAATGAATAATTATGCATGTCGTGCATAGGGCTCTGAAACGGGGCGGGCGGGGAATTGTGCCACCACGGCAGGATGAAG
>CAUULA010000019.1:0-27703 GCA_963545855.1 uncultured Prevotella sp. | reverse complement strand
TACACTCGACTAGTCGTCGGCAGCGTCAGATGTGTATAAGAGACAGCATTTCTTATCCCGAGTTCAGGTTATAAGGAAGAGTTTGAATTAAATCAAGTGTTGCCTTTCAATAAATACATATTTCAAGAAGCGAGAAAGGTTGGGTATGAGTTGAAAAAGACACGTTGGTTTGATGAAGTCTTTGAGAATTTGAAGATAATGGATAGGAAAGGGCTGTGATGAGTGGGCTCGCACAGAGAAGGAATATGGTCCACCACTCTTTTTTACAATTGAAGCTGTGCTTGTGACTATCCAAATAGAAAACACCCAACCTTACATTTTTGGGTGTAGAAAAGGGTGTAAATCACGTAACTCGTTGATTTACACCCTTGTTTGCGGAGAGAGAGGTACCGCTGATTAGTTGAAGATGAAGTTTGTGCCTTCCTCTTCGTCTTTTGTCTCTAGGCTTTTCTTTCTGGTCTGGGGCTGCTTTTTGAGTTGTCCGTTCTCGTCGAACAGGCCGTAGGTGGTGCGCAATACGGTGAATTCCGTCCGGCGGTTCAGTTGGTTACAGGTCTCCTGCTCCTCATCCTTCTGCTGTTTGATAAATTCTTCGGTCAATACATCTCCCTCCTTGAGCCAAGGATATTTGGCGGCAGTCTTCTTGTTGATGGTCTTGGGTTTCTCCTTTCCATATCCCTTTGGGGTCAGGCGGTCTTTCGTAATGCCTTTGTCGATAAGATAATTGACCACCGACTCTGCCCGCCGCTGCGAGAGGACCTTGTTGTATTCTGCCGAACCCTTATAGTCTGCATGGGCACTTAGCTCTATCGTTACATTCGGATTCTGGTTGAGAAGGCTCACGAGCTCGTCGAGCGCGGTCTGGGATTCCGGCCTTAAGGTGGCCTTGTCGAAGTCGTAGAAGATGTTGTCGATAAGTACGGGTGCCGAGATATTTGCCAACGGGAACTGCAGGACGGTCTCATCCGACTCTTCGGTCTTCCTCACGCTCACTTCTTCCTTATGGTTCAGGAAGCCCTTGCAGGTAGCCAGAAAGATATAGTCTACGCCCGGTTTTACTACCTGCGTGAACGAGCCGTCTCGATGCACGCTAAGTTTCTGGTTGGTTCCGTCGTTTCCCACGATGTAGACTTGTGCCTGGGGGAGCTCGTATCCGTCGATTTCATACACCCAACCCTTGACGGTATTGACGATTTCGGGGTTCTCGAAGGCGAAGATGTGATCCCATCCTCTGCCGTCTCCTCTGTTTGACGAGAAGTATCCTCGATTGTGCGGGCCCTCGAAAGTCATGCCGAAGTCGTCGCCCTGAGAGTTGAGCGGGTATCCGGGATGCTCGAGTTCATATCGTCCTTCACGGTTGACCTTGGCAATATAGATGTCGAGCCCGCCCAGTCCTCCATGTCCGTTGCTGGAGAAATAGAGGTCTCCGTTCGGCCGGAAAGTGGGAAATTCCTCATCGCCTTCGGTGTTGATGGGACTTCCCAAGTTCTCTACTCCGGCCACTCCTGCCGATGTGAGCCTTACCCGCCAGATGTCAAGACCGCCCATGCCGCCGGGCATGTCGGAGGTGAAATACAGCCACTGGCCGTCAGGAGAGACGGCAGGATGAGCATAGCTCGACAGCGTGTCGCGCGTGAGTTGCAGTTCGCTTGCCTTTCCCCAGGCCGCATCGGCCCGACTGGAAGTTACGATTTGCGCATAGCGAGGCGCGCTGGGGTCGGTTGTGCACAGCGTGAGATACATCTCGCGCTGGTCGGGAGAGAAACAGCAGGCTCCCTCGTCATAG
The DNA here is from genome assembly GCA_963545855.1 of uncultured Prevotella sp. GTDB lineage: Bacteria > Bacteroidota > Bacteroidia > Bacteroidales > Bacteroidaceae > Prevotella. Next base: position 25,917 of record CAUULA010000019.1, on the reverse strand, counting down.
GCCGTATTCAGCCCGCCGCTCACCGGCTCGGGCTTGCCCCATTTGCCTTTGTCGTCTTTTTCGGAGACGAAGATGTCTCCGTTCTTGGCTCCGGTGATGCCGCTCAGTTCATCGCCTGCGGCCTCATTGCGTGTGCTGGTGAAGTAGAGACGGTCGTATTCGTCGCCTGCGAGCATCGGGGAGTAGTCGGCTCGTCGGGAATTGAACACCGCCATGCGCTTCACGGTGTAGCGCGAACCGAGTTCTTTCGCCTGCGTGGCACTCCTGGCAGCTTGCAGTCCGGTCTTCGCCAGTTGGTTGTCGGGCATGGAATCTATCACAAATTGGAACTCATCGGCGGCCTCTTTATAGGAACCGTTTTTCATGAGTTGCCGGGCTAACGACAGGTGATCGTCTGCCTTAGCCTTGTCGTAGCGGATGGCATTCCTATAGGCTCCGATGGCACGCTGGTGCTGGTTGATTTTCCCATAGCATTGTGCGATTTTCAGGGCGAGCCTTCCCCGCTGGTCGCGCTCTTTTGGCGGAGTGGCCTGATAGGCTTTGCGGAAGTATTCTCCCGCATCATAATATTCGCCCAGGGCCAGACTTTTCTCACCTTTCTTGATATTTCGCTCGATGCTGCACCCTGTCAGGAGCGTCAGCGCAATCAGCAAACCGTATATATAGAGGCTTCTACGCATCTTTTGTTCTTTCTTGTATAACGGACCATGCGGTGGATTATTGCCTTGCTTTTTCCTGCTATCCGGCGGATGGGGAGCAGGCGAGAGCATTTAGGCTTTTTCCTCGAACGGCAGGCGGAAGTCGCACCCGTTTTTCCAGTTGCTGCATCCGTAGGCGGCTTTCCCTTTGATGACGGTGCCCTTGCCGCATTTGGGACAAGGCTTGCCGATGATCGTGTCGTCAGCTTTCAGCCGCGGAGCTTGCCGCCGAGGACTCTTCTTCCTCAGGTCGGCCTCGGTAGTAATGGCCACCCGTCGGTTGGAATTGTCGCTCAGCACATCGTTGACGATGTTGCCGATCTGTTCTTTCAGTTCGTTGACAAACTGTTGAGGATCATAGGTCTTGTGCTCGATGTCGCGCAGTTTCTTCTCCCAGATGCCCGTGAGCTCACAGCTTGTGAGCAGTTTCTCGTGGATGGTGTCTATGAGTTCGATGCCTGTGGGAGTGGCAAGCAGGTTCTTGCGTTCGCGGCGGATATAGCGGCGCTTGAAGAGAGTCTCTATGATTCCGGCTCTCGACGATGGCCTTCCGATGCCGTTTTCCTTCAAGGCGGCACGCAGTTCCTCGTCTTCCACGAACTTTCCGGCCGTCTCCATGGCTCGGAGCAGCGTTGCCTCGGTATAGTATTTGGGTGGCGTGGTCCACCTCTCGGTAAGGGTGGGCGTATGCGGACCCGTCTCGCCGACGGCGAACGAGGGCAGGGTGCGCTCTTCATCGCCGCTCTTGGCGTCTTCTTCGTCGGCTTTCTGCTCTTCCTTTGCATATACGGCATGCCATCCGGGGTCGAGGATTTCCTTGCCGCCGACCTTGAATTCCACTTCATCGACCGTTCCCATGACCGTGGTGGTGGAGAATTTGCAGTCGGGATAGAAGACGCTGATGAAGCGGAGGGCTACAAGTTCGTAGACATTCTTCTCCATATCGGTGAGCCCGCGGGCAGGAACGCCGGTGGGAATGATGGCGTGGTGGTCGGTTACCTTCGAGGTATCGAACACCTTCTTGTCCTTGCGGAGTTTTTTCCCGATGATCGGTTGGGTGAGCGAGGCATAGTCGTCCAGTCCCTTGAGGATGGCGGGGCACTTGGGATAGATGTCGTCCGAGAGGTATTGCGTGTCCACACGGGGATAGGTGGTGAGCTTTTTCTCGTAAAGGCTCTGTATGAGCTTGAGCGTCATGTCGGCCGAATAGCTGAACTTCTTGTTGCAGTCCACCTGCAGCGAGGTGAGGTCGTAGAGGTGAGGCGGCGTCTCCGTGCCTTTCTTTTTCTGCACATCCGTAACCGCGAAAGGCTTCCCGGCTATGGTCTCGAAGGCTTTCTCGCCGTCTTCCTTGCTGAGAAACTTACCTTTGGTAGCCGTGAATTGCGTGTCGCGGTATATCGTTGCCAGAATCCAGTAAGGCTCGGGCTTGAAGCCGTCGATTTCCTTCTGCCGGTTCACAATCAGCGCAAGGGTGGGCGTCTGCACGCGTCCGATGCTCAACACCTGTCGGTTCTGCCCGTATTTGAGCGTGTAGAGCCGGGTGGCGTTCATGCCCAGGAGCCAGTCGCCGATGGCTCGGGAGAGCCCTGCCAGATAGAGGCTCTGGTATTCGTTCTGGTCTTTCAGCCGCCCGAATCCCTCTCGGATGGCCTCGTCGGTCATCGAGGAAATCCACAGTCGCTTGACCGGACAGGTGGCGTTAGCCCTCTGCATCACCCATCGCTGAATCAATTCGCCCTCCTGACCGGCGTCTCCGCAGTTGATGATGCCGTCGGCCGCCTGCATGAGCCGCTCTATGATGGCGAACTGTTTCTTGATTCCGGCGTCCTCGATGAGCTTGATGCCGAAGCGTCGCGGTATCATGGGCAGGGCGGCGAGGCTCCAGTGCTTCCAGTTCTCGCTGTAGTCGTTGGGCTCCTTGAGGCAGCAGAGGTGTCCGAAGGTCCATGTAACCTGATACCCGTTGCCCTCCATATAGCCGTCATGGGCGGCCGTAGCTCCGATGATTCGTGCTATATCCTTGGCTACGCTGGGTTTCTCGGCAATGCAAACTATCATTTTGGAAAATTCTTTCTGAAATGCAAAGATACGAAAAATATTTTAGTCGGTGGCAGGATCACCGGTTATTTGTTTCATGAAAGGCTACGGGCATCCTGACGAAATCGGCGAGATAGTGCGACGAAATCGGCGAAATCGTGGCACGAAACCGCCGATTTTGTCCCACTGGCAGCGGCAAGAAGAAAATCCGGAAGCCGCCGGAGGGTGTGCCGCCAGCAGCCTTTCGGCTTCCGGCGTCCCGCCCTGATTAAAATTATTGCTTAAAAATATCGTTAAAAGGAACGGTAACTCTGGGAATTTTGTTACCTTTGCAATGAAATCACTCGATACGAATCTAATAAAGAAGAATAAGAAGTGCATATTGCAATTGCGGGAAACATTGGCAGCGGCAAGACCACATTGACCACGCTGCTGGCAAAACACTACGGCTGGATTCCACACTTTGAGGCCGTGGACTATAATCCTTATCTCGAGGATTATTATAAGGACATACCCCGTTGGTCGCTTAACCTCGAGGTGTTTTTCCTCAAGGAGCGCTTCAAGGACTTGCTTGCCATTGCGAAATCAGAGAATACCATCATCCAGGATCGCTCTATCTACGAGGGCGTCTATGTGTTCACGGCCACGAACAAGGCGATGGGCAATCTCTCGGATCGCGACTTCGACACCTATATGGGGCTGTTCGAGTCGATGATGATGATCGTGAAATATCCCGACCTGATGATCTATCTGCGCGCCTCGGTGCCGCATCTCGTGGCCAATATTCAAAGGCGCGGGCGGGACTATGAGCAGACAATGCCGCTCGATTACCTGACGAATCTTAACGATAGATACGAGGATTTCATTTTCAATAAATATAAGGGAAAGGTGCTCGTGGTGGATGTCGATGACATCGACTTCCAGCATAATCCGAAAGAACTGGCACAGATTGTCGACAAGGTCGATGCCAATCTCTTCGGACTTTTCTCCAATCAGGACGAATAATCAAATCTTACAGTTATGCACATAGCAATAGCCGGAAACATTGGCAGCGGCAAGACCACCCTCACGAAGATGCTTGCCAAGCGTTACGGATGGAAGCCTCACTTTGAGCCTGTTGACAATAATCCCTACTTGGAGGACTATTATGCCGACATGAACCGGTGGGCTTTCAACCTTCAGATTTACTTTCTGAACAAGCGCTTTCGTGATGTAGTGGAGATTTCGAAGAGTACTGAGACCATCATTCAGGACCGTACCATCTTCGAGGACGCACGAATCTTCGCTCCGAACCTCCATGACATGGGGCTGATGAGCGACCGAGACTTCAACAATTATACCGATCTTTTCGACCTGATGATGTCGCTCGTGAAGTTGCCCGACCTCATGATCTACATCCGTTCGTCGATTCCGAACATCGTGGAGCAGATAGAGAAGCGCGGCCGCGACTATGAAAAGTCGATCCGCATAGACTATCTTCAGGGGCTGAACAACCGCTACGAGGAGTGGATAGCGGGCTATGAGGGCAAGCTGATGATAGTAGATGGCGACAAGCTGAAGTTTGAGAGCAATCCGAAAGATTTCCAGCTGGTTACCGATACCATAGACGCGGAGCTCTATGGACTGTTCCCTTTCCAGGACGCTAAATAGGATCAGGGCTCGAACTCGTTGATTCTTTCGACGATATAGGTGTATTCCTGTCTGTCTAAGCATGGATAGACGGGAATGCTTATTTCCTCCCGATGAATCTTTTCGGTGATGGGCAGCCGGAGTTTCGCAAGTTCCTGACAGCACTCCTGGCGGTGGGGCGGGACGGGGTAGTGAATCATCGTCCCGACGCCGTGCAGCCTCAGGTGTTCCTGAAGTTTGTTGCGGTGCTCACAGAGAACGGGGAAAATGTGCCAGACATTGTCTTCCTGGCTCGGTAATGGGTTGTGAACCGTCGGGTTGACGATGTTCTTTAGATAGAAGTCTGCTATCTTCCTGCGCTCCCGGTTGTCCTCGTCAAGGTATTTCAGCTTTACATCAAGCACGGCGGCCTGTATCTCGTCCATCCTGCTGTTCTTGCCCTTGTAAGGGAAAATATACTTCTCGCTGCTCCCGTAATTGCCTAATGCCCGGACTATGGACGCCAGTTCGGCATCGTCGGTGGTAACGGCGCCGGCGTCGCCCAGTGCCCCGAGGTTCTTCCCGGGATAGAAGCTGTGGGCGGCGGCATCGCCCAGCGAACCGGTCCTGCGGCCCTCAAACTCGCATCCGTGTGCCTGCGCGTTGTCCTCGATGAGCTTCAGACGATGCTTTTGGCATATCTCCGCTATCTTGGGAGTAAACGAGTTCCGGCCATAGAGATGGACGATCATGACGGCGCGGGTCCTTTCCGTGATGGCTTCCTCTATCTTCTCGTCGTCAATCTCATAGGTCAGGAGACTTGGTTCCACAAGTATCGGCTTGAGCAGATTCTCCGTAATGGAGAGTAGGGAGGCGATGTATGTGTTGGCCGGGACGATGACCTCATCGCCGTCTCTTAATACGCCCATCTCCTTGTAGGCACGGAGAATGAGCGTGAGGGCATCCAGCCCGTTGGCGCACGATATGCAATGGCGGGTCCCGATGTAGCCGGCATAGTGAGTCTCAAACCTCTCCACGGCCTGTCCCTGCAGGTATCTGCCGCTGTCCACCACCTCTCTCACGGCATCCTGAATCTGCTCAAGATGCTGCGAAGTAACCCGTTTCAAGTCTTGATATGCTATCATAAGTCCCATTCATAAGTGTCGTAGACAACGCTCCTGCCGCCATATCCTTCCTTGTGGGCTATCAGGCCTTCGTTCAGGATGCTGCCATTCTGCTCGGTGGAGCTGCCGAAGTCGAGATAGGGATATTGCGGATAGTCATGATACATGACCCGTTCGTAGATCGCTTCCATGGCTCCCAGCTCCTTTCCCTCTGCGTTGGTGGAGCTGTATTGGCCGTGCACCACCTGAGCGGTGATGTAGAAGAGGATGCCTCCTACGATGTGTCCGTCCTTGTAGGCGCTGTATTGGATGATGTTGTTGGGGAATCGCGATTTCAACAACTCTATCTCCTCGAGCGTGTGGACGGGCTTTGCCTGAAAGCGATCCATCAGGTTCTCGTTGAGGATTTGCCAGAATTCATCGAGGGGGGCATTGCTCCTGACGCTGATGCCGCTGTCCTTGGCCTTGCGAAGTCGGCGCAGATGATCCTTGCGCCAGCGCTGGCGCTGCTGCATGAAAATCGTCGTTCCGATGTTTCTTGACCGCAGCCTTGCCCCGCATTTCCAGTAAATGGCATAGAGATCTTCCTCTGACGGGTGCACATGATAGATCCAGGGAACGGGGCGATAGACCACCTTTCGGAAGCCTTGTGCCTGCAGCCAGTCGTTGAGTTCTTCAAATAAGGCGCATGTGTCGGCGGCAGTTACGCGGATGTCCATGAGCAGTCCGCCATAGGTAAGGCCGAAATGAGAATAGAGCGTGGTGCCTCTCCGGTGGGCCGGAAGCAGCGCATAGAGCTTCCCGTTCTTGTAGAACAAGAGCGAAAAGTCCTGAAACCGGTCGGCATGATAGTCCATGTAGCCGCGATAAAACAGGAAGGTAGCGTTCCTTGCCCTGCTCACATATCGGTCCCAGAGCAGCTTGTCCTCGGTTGTATATCGTCTTATTTCGAACATCGCAGGTATTCAAGGTATTCATTGAAGTCGCGGATATAGTCGTCTTCGCTGAAGAACTCCGAGGCCAGAACCAAGCAGACGGCACCCGAAGAGAAGTCGTCGAGGGTGCGCCATGTACCCGTTTCCACGAGAAGGCCTTGATAGGGGTGGTTCAGGAGATGGGTTTTCTGTTCCGTTCCATCACTTAGGGTAACGGTAAACGACCCGCTTACGGCGATGATGAACTCGCTGCATTTGCGGTGGGCATGCCCTCCCCGGTTCTCTCCCGACGGCACATCATATACCCAATAGGCTCTCTTGATGTCAAAGGGGATGTCTTTCAGTCCCTCCGCAACCGTCAGGTTACCCCGGGGATCGGCAATTTTAGGGAGGTCTATGATTGTTCCGAGTCTCATTTCTTCATATAAGGATCTGTGCCGAGGACGGTTTTCGCCAGCCGTTTTGCCTTGTCGCGTAGGGCGTTGAGGTCGTCGCCAATCTCCCCGTAGCACAGCGTAACGCCCATTCTGCGCCCCACATGAGCCACGGGCTTGCCGAAGATGCGGATGCGGGTATGGTCTTCCCGCAGGGCCTCCGACAGGTTATAGTCGAGCGGCCCGTCGCTCTCTACGGGTGAGAGGATGACTGCCGAGCAGCCGCAATGCTCCAGATGGATGGCGGGAATGGGCCATCCCATGACGGCTCGGAGATGCAACTCAAACTCGCTGAGGTTGGTGGTATGCCCGAGGGTAACCATGCCCGTGTCGTGCGGACGGGGCGAGAGCTCCGAGAAAATGACCTCTCCCTGCCGGGTGAGGAAGAACTCCACGCCCCAGATGCCATAGCCGGTGAGCGCCTTGGTTATCTCGTCGGCCATGTGCCGGGCGGCCTTGAGCGCTTTGTCCGATAGGTGATAGGGCTGCCAGCTCTCGCGATAATCTCCGCCTTTCTGCACATGTCCGATGGGCGGACAGAACAAGGTGGGGCCGTTTTTCTGGGTAATGGTGAGCAGGGTGAATTCTGATTTGAAGTCGATGAACTCCTCGATGATGACCTCCCTGGCGTCGCCGCGCCCTTCTTCCATGGCCTCGCGATACGCCTCCTGCAGCTCGTCGTCGTTGTGGACATAGCTCTGTCCGTGTCCGGAAGAGCTCATCAGGGGCTTGACCACGCATGGAAAGCCGATCTCATCGGCTGCCCGCTTGAACTCCTCAAAGCTTCTCGCATAGAAATACCTTGCCGTCCGCAGTCCTAACTCTTGCGACGCGAGGTCTCGGATGGCCCGGCGGTTCATCGTGCAGTGCACGGCCTTGGCCGACGGGACCACCTGAACGCCCTCCTTCTCAAACTCAAAGAGCCTCTCGGTGCGGATGGCCTCAATCTCGGGAACGATGATGTCGGGACTGTGTCGGTGCACCACGGTGGCAAGGGCGTCGCCGTCGAGCATGGAAAACACCTCGTGCTCGTCGGCCACCTGCATGGCCGGTGCGCCCTCGTAGTTGTCGCAGGCGATGACATAGAGCCCTGCCCGCTTGGCCGCTATCGTAAATTCCTTGCCCAGTTCGCCGGAACCGAGGAGCATGATTTTCTCCATCTTGCCTTTCTTGAATTATCGTTTTCCGTACATCTGTTCGTAATACTTCTGATAGTCGCCGCTCGTTACCTCCTGAATCCACGGCTGGTTCTCGAGGTTCCAGCGGATGGTCTTCACGATGCCGTCGGCAAACTTGGTCTCGGGAACCCATCCGAGGTCGTTCTTGATCTTAGTGGGATCGATGCCATAGCGGGCATCATGGCCGAGCCGGTCTGCCACGAAGGTGATGAGGTGGTCGTTGATCCAGTCGATGCGGATGTCTCCGTTCTCGTCCGGTTCTTGCTTCCTGAGCACCTTGCGCAGCTGCTTGTCTTCCTGCATCATGTCGTGGATGGTCTTGATGACGAGCTTCACGATGTCGATATTCTTCATTTCGTTGTGCCCGCCTACATTGTATACCTCACCTTCCTTTCCTTCCCGCACCACCATGTCTATGGCCTTGCAGTGGTCCTCCACATAGAGCCAGTCGCGAATGTTCTCTCCCTTGCCGTATACGGGCAGTTTCTTGCCTTCGAGGATGTTGTTGATGATGAGCGGGATGAGCTTCTCGGGGAAGTGGTAAGGCCCGTAGTTGTTGGAGCATCGGGTGATGCTCACGGGCATGTGATAGGTGTCGTGGTAAGCCATTACGAACAGGTCGGCGCTCGTCTTGGAAGCGGAATACGGGCTGTGGGGGCACAGTGGGGTGCGCTCCGTGAAGTATCCCGTGGTTCCGAGGGAGCCGTAGACCTCGTCGGTGGACACCTGATGGTATCGCTTGCCCGGCTTCCAGGTGGGGTAGCCCTGCTCGTCCTTCCCCGTAACCCATGCCCGGCGGGCTGCGTCGAGCAGGTTCTGCGTGCCGAGTATGTTGACGCTCAGGAAGAGCTGAGGGTCTTCTATGGAGCGGTCTACATGGCTTTCGGCCGCGAAGTTGACCACATAGTCGATGTCGTTTTCCGCGAACAGCCGGTCGGCGAGTTGCCGGTCGCGGATGTCTCCCTTGACGAAAAGGCAGCGCTCGCCATCAATATCATCCTTGATGGTGCCCAGATTGCCGGCATAGGTGAGTGCGTCGAGAATGATGACGCGGATGTCTTCACTGGCATATTGTCTGTGGAGTAGATACTTGATGTAGTTTGCGCCGATGAAGCCGGCTGCTCCTGTTACCAGATAAGTTTTCATATGCTTCAAATTCTTTATGATTGATATGTTGTTAAAAGTTGTTCCTCGGATTCCGCATCCTTGACGGCGAGCATCATGCCGGATGATGTGATATCACATCCTGTCGCTGTGTTCGCCGAGCGTGATGACCTCGCAGTCGGTGAATTTCTTTCCTTCGATGGTGAGGCGGACAATCGTGCGTTCCCTGTGCCATCCCTGCATGCCCGCCGCTCCGGGATTGATGTGCAGCAGATTGAGCGTCTTGTCGGACTTCACCTTCAGTATATGTGAGTGTCCGGAGATGAAGAGGGCGGGTGGTGAGGCATAGATGCGGCTCTGTATGGAACGGTCGTAGTTGCCCGGGTAGCCGCCGATGTGTTTCATCAATACATCTGCCTCTTCACAGCGGAACCGCAACACCTCGGGGTATCGGCGCCGGATGTCCTGGCCGTCTATGTTTCCGTGGACGGCACGGAATAGCGGTCGCATGGCCTCGAACTTATCGGCCACTTCCAGACTGCCGATGTCGCCGGCATGCCAGACTTCGTCGCAGGAATCTAAATATTGTATATATTTTTCATCCCAATGTCCGTGGGTGTCGCTGATGATTCCTATCTTTTTGGTCATTTTTAATCTCTTGATATCCAGTTGGTTATGAGCCGCATTTCAAAAGACGGCCTTTTGCCTTCCTTTTAACCGTTATCTGCCGGCCTTTTAACGGCTAAAAGCTCGCCTTTTAACGGCTTCCTACTTTCCTGTTTGCCGCTTGCAGGTTTATGTGTAAAATCTTTTCCTGATAAAATCAGCAATGAGCTTTCCGGTTTCCTCCACTCCCAGTATGCTTGAATTGACGCAGAGGTCGTAGCCCTCGCTGCATCCCCAGCGCTTTCCGGTATAGTAGTTGTAGTAAGAAGCACGGCTGCTTTCGCCGTCCACGATAAATCTTTGGGCTCTTTCCTCGCTGAATTGGTGCCGCTCGGCCACCCTCCGGATGCGGTCTTCCATGTTGGCAGTGATGAAAATGTCTGTCTTGTCGGGGTTGTCGCGCAGCACATAGTCGGCCGTGCGACCCACGAACACGCAGTTGCCTTCGGCCGCCGCCTTCTTGATGGCATTGCTCTGGAACTGGTAGAGGCTCTCCTGCGAGAAGTCGTTCTTATAGAAATTGCCTTCTCCGAGCAGGGGTACATGGATGTGGAAGAGCGACTTCGCGAAGCCTTTCCTTTCATCGTTCTGTTCAAAGAACTTTTCCGAGAACCCGCTTTCCTTGGCGGCGAGGTTCAGGATTTCCCTGTCGTATAGTTTCGCGCGGAACTCATTGGCCAGCATCTGGGCGATGATGCGCCCGCCGCTGCCTATCTGCCGGCCGATGTTAATGATTATCTTCTGTTGCTCCATGTTGCGTTTCTTTATATTGTTTGTTGAATTTTCTCATATAGATAGTCATGATCGCGAGGGCCACCACCGCTGCCGTACCGTCTGATACGGGCAGGGAATACCACACGCCGTCGATGTCCCAGAAGCGGGGAAGTATCAGCAGGCAGGGCAGGAGGAAGAGCAGCTGCCTTGAAAGAGAGAGGAAAATGCTGATTTTCACTTTCCCTATGCACTGGAAAAAGTTGGTTATCACCATCTGGCTGCCTATTACCGGGAAGAGAAGCATATTGATGCGGATGGCCTTGATGGACATTTCGATGAGCGTGGCATCGGTCGTGAACATGCGTGCCAGCAGGTCGGGGATGAGCATCCCGATGGCCCAGCCCGTGGTCATGATGGCTGTCGCCGCAAGGATGGACAGTTTCAGTACATGCAGCAGGCGGTCGATCTGCAGACTGCCGTAGTTGTATCCGGCAATGGGCTGCATGCCTTGGTTCAGCCCGATGACGACCATGATGAATACAGTGGCCACTCCGTTTGAGATGCCATAGGCTCCTACGCTCAGGTCGCCGCCATAGCTGACGAGCTGGTTGTTCATGAAGATGACGATGATGCAGGCGCAGGCGTTCATCAGAAACGGGGAGATGCCGATGCCGACAATGTTCTTCACAAGGTCGGCTTTCAGTCTGTAGATGCCCCTTTTCAGGTGCAGAAGCTCTTTCTTGTCGGAGAAAAGCCTCATCTGATATATCAGTGCGAGGGTCTGCGAGAGCATGGTGGCAAAGGCAGCGCCCCGTATTCCCCAGTGCCACCACCAAATGAAGATGATGTCGAGCAGGATGTTCATCGCCACGGTGAATATCGTTGCGTACATGGCCTGCTTGGGCTTGGAGGCCGCACGGAGCACGGCATTCATGCCGAAATACATGTGCGTAACCATGTTTCCGGCCAGAATCACCTGCATGAAGTCGCGGGCATAGGGCAGGGTGGCATCGCTCGCTCCGAAGAAACGGAGTATGGGATCGAGGAAAATCAGGCAGACGACGGCGAAAAGAAAGCCGATGATAAGGTTCAGGGTTACCGTGTTCCCCAGCAGGTTTTCTGCCGTGTCGTAGTCTTTCTGGCCTAACTTCACGGAAATGACCGTCGAGGCTCCCACGCCCACCGCTGCCCCGAAGGCTCCGGAGAGGTTCATGAAGGGAAAGGTGATGGCGAGCCCCGAGATTGCCAGCGGCCCTACCACCTGCCCGATGAAGATTCTGTCGATTATATTGTACAGAGAAGAGGCGGTCATAGCGATGATGGCCGGAAGGGCATACTGCCACAACAGTTGCCCGACGGGCTTGCTGCCCAGCTCCAGCGTCGCTTTCTTGTTGTCCATTGGATCGATTTTGTATGATGCAAAGATAGCAAAAAACTGAGAGACCACAATATAAATAAGGTGTAAAATTTGGAATTTAGCGAAAATAGCACTACTTTTGCAATACGGTTTAGGAGCCAAGATTATGAGAAAAATACTTTATATACTGGTGCTTTTGTTGCTTTGCAATCCCGCGCGGGCCCAGAAAATAGCTTTCCCCGGCGGCAAGACCTATCTTTTCCGTGTGCAGCTGAGGGATAAGAAAGGCACGAAATACTCTCTGAAACATCCCGAGAAGTTCCTGTCGGAGCGGTCGTTGCGACGGCGTGAAAGGCAAGGCCTGAAGACCGATTCCACCGACCTGCCTTTGTCCCAGAAATATCTTGACGAGCTGAACGCGGCAGGATTCGAGGTTGTCGGCGGGAGCAAATGGAACAATACGGCCTTGGTGAAGCTCACAGACTCGCTGAATGCCGGTGGATTGGCGGCTTTTCCGTTCGTAACGGGCGCGAGGTGCGTGTTCCATTCGCCCGACTCTATTTCCCGTCAGAAGGTCTTCCCGCTGAAGAACGATAGCACGGAGGCCGTTTCCGGAAAGTTCTACGGCAAGGCGACGAGACAGATTGAACAGCTCAACGGCCGGAAATTACATGAAGCGGGCTTTCGTGGAAAAGGCATGCTCATAGGCGTTATTGACGGTGGTTATATGAACGCGGACATCATCCCGGCGTTCAAGAATGTCGTAATCGTGAACACGCGCGATTTCGTATATCCTTACGAGTCGGATGTTTACCAACTTCTTGACCACGGCACAATGGTACTTTCCTGTATGGCGGTCGTCGACTCGTTCCGCTATGTGGGCACGGCTCCCGAAGCTCACTATGTGCTCTTGCGTTCGGAATACGGTCCGACGGAGAGCCTGTCGGAAGAAGACAGCTGGGCGATGGCCGCTGAATATGCGGACTGCGAGGGGGTGGATGTCATCAACAGTTCGCTGGGCTATGCCCAGTTTGATGACAAGAGCACCAATTTCAGGTATTCCGAGCTCGACGGCAAGAGCACTTTGATCTCCCGGACGGCGTCTATGCTTGCCGACAAGGGTATGATTCTGGTTTGCAGTGCGGGAAATTCCGGCGATGAGCCGTGGAAGAAAATCACGCCTCCCGGCGATGCGGAGAATGTCTTGACGGTGGGTGCCGTCAACGCGAAAGGGGTTAACACCAACTTCAGCTCTCTCGGCCCGTCGCAGGACGGACGGGTGAAGCCCGATGTAATGGCCCTTGGCGGGACAGCCCGGGTATTCAATGGGCGAGGCGTCAACTCTACGGCGAACGGCACATCCTTTGCCTCCCCGATCTGTTGCGGTATGGTCGCCTGTCTATGGCAGGCGCTTCCCGGGAAGACAGCAAGGGAAATCATCGGACTGGTAAGGGCGAGCGGCGATCGTGCGAGCATCCCCGACAATGTGTTCGGATATGGAATCCCGAATTTCTGGAAGGCTTATCAGATGGGAAAATAAATTTACATGAAGCAGCATTCCCTGACTCTTTATGAACTCAATGAGCTCGTTCGCGAGACGATAGAGGTCTCTATGCCCGATGAATATTGGGTGGAGGCCGAACTTTCGGATGTAAACGACAGGGGCCACTGCTATATGGAGCTTATTCAGAAGGATGAGTCCAGCAAGACCCCGATAGCCAAAGCCCGGGCCATCTGCTGGAAAACGAGATGGCAGTATGTGCGTTCTCACTTCGAGAGCGTAACCGGACAGCCCCTGCATGCCGGCTTGAAGGTCTTGCTGAAAGTGAAGGCCACCTTCCATGAGGCATTCGGGTTCTCGTATAATATATCGGATATTGACCCTACATTCACGCTTGGAGACATGGCGAGGAGGCGTCAGGAAATTATCCGGCAACTGCAGGAGGAAGGAGTGTTTGACTTGCAAAAGGAACTGGTAATACCCCTTTTTGCCCAGCGTATAGCCGTGATATCGAGCGAGACGGCGGCAGGCTATGGCGATTTCTGCAGCCAGTTGGACAACAATGAGTATGGCTTTGTGTTCCATCCTACGCTTTTCCCGGCCGTCATGCAGGGTGAGCAGGTGGAGCAGAGTGTGATTTCCGCCCTCAATGCTATCAATGAAAGAGTTGAGGACTATGATGTCGTGGTGATCATAAGGGGAGGGGGAGCCACGGCGGATATGTCGGGTTTCGACACGCTCAGCCTCGCCGAGAATGTAGCCAACTTCCCTTTGCCGATTATAACGGGTATCGGGCATGAGCGTGATGAGAGTGTCCTCGACATGATTTCGAATACCCGGGTGAAGACCCCGACCGCCGCGGCAGCCTTCCTTATCGACCATCTCGCAAGGGTCTATGCACGCATAACGGGGGCGCAGGATGTCTTGTTGGATCTCGTGAGTAGGCGGATGGAACATAAACGCATGCGGTTGTCTCATCTGGCAGAGAAAATCCCTGCCCTGTTCCGCCTTTTCAGGATGCGGCAGGAATCGCGCCTGGATATCCTCATGAGGAACTTCGTTTCAAAGGCTCAGGGCAAACTGGAAAGTCAGGGATGGCGGATTAGCGCACGGGAAGTGTCTGCCAGCACGCTTGTCGGACGCCTCTTGGAGAAAAGGAGGCAGCAAATCATACTCCTTGAGGAAAAGCTCCGCCTGATGGATCCCAGGCTGATGTTGAGAAGAGGATATTCCATCACCCTTTACAACGGGCGCTCCGTAAAGGATGTAAAATGCCTGAGTAGCGGCGATGAGATAGAGACCCGGGTGGCGAATGGCATGATAAAGTCAATAATAAAATAAATAGTATGGCGAAGGAAATCAAATATGAAGAGGCTGTCAGGCAGCTTGAGGAAATCGTGGGGCAGATGGAGAACGACGAGCTTGATATCGACGATCTCACGGAAAAACTCAAAGCGGCTCAGAAACTGATAAAGCTTTGTAAAGACAAGCTTACAAAGACAGACGCGGAAATCAAGAAAGCGCTGGAAGGGAAGTGAGTTTTCTTGGGGGAATATTTGCTGAAGTGTGGAATTATTATTATTTTTGTGGCAGAGTATCACTTTTAAATCAGAAAGCAATGAAGGGTATCGATTGGGAAAGCTTGTCGTTCGGGTATATGAAGACGGACTATAATGTGCGCTGCTATTACCACGACGGAAAGTGGGGCGAGATAGAAATCTGTTCAGAAGACACATTCAACATTTCAATAGCGGCGTCTTGCCTGCATTACGGGCAGGAAGCTTTTGAGGGGCTGAAGGCCTATCGTTGCCCAGACGGGAAGGTTCGCGTCTTTCGCATGGACGAGAATGCGAAGCGCCTGCAGAGCACTTGCCGCTATATCGTAATGCCTGAACTTCCGACGGAAAGATTCGAGGAGATGGTGAAGAAGGTGGTTCGCCTCAATCAGGAATGGGTTCCCACCTATGAGAGTGGCTCTACTTTATACATCCGCCCTTTGCTGATAGGCATCACGCCGCAGGTTGGGGTTCATGCTGCCCGCGACTATATGTTCGTCATCTTCGTAACTCCCGTGGGTCCTTACTTCAAGGGCGGCTTCCAGGCTAACCCTTACGCCATCGTCCATAACTATGACCGTTCCGCCCCGTTGGGTACCGGTAGCTATAAGGTGGGCGGCAATTACGCGGCCTCCCTGTATGCGCACAACCTGGCGGCGGCAAAGGGATATGCGTCGGAGTTCTATCTTGACGCGAAGGAGAAGAAGTATATGGACGAGTGCGGCGCGGCAAACTTCTTTGGTATCAAGGACAATACATATATCACACCGAAGTCTTCTTCCATCCTTCCAAGTATTACTAACAAGAGTTTGATGCAGGTTGCCGAGGACTTAGGCATGAAGGTGGAGCGCCGGCAGATACCTTATGATGAGCTGGAGACATTTGAGGAGGCGGGCGCCTGTGGCACGGCAGCGGTCATCTCACCGATTTCTTACATCGACGACCTTGATACCGGCGCCCATATTGAATACGGGAAGGAACCGGGACCTTGGTCCAGGAAGCTGTATGACACCCTTCGCGGAATCCAATATGGGATCATAGAGGATAAGCATGGATGGACAACCGTAGTTGTTGGATAATGCTTTATGAGTAAAGGGAAGCTGGCCAAGTTTGCTGATATGGAGACATTCAGGAATGTCTTCCAAGTTCCTTTTTCTGTCATCAGCCAGGTTCCGTTCCCAATGAAAGGGCATTGGGGTGAGCAATACTTCAAGAACGGGAACCCTATTGTATTGGAACTGGGATGCGGGAAGGGAGAATATACGGTAGGTTTGGCCAGGCTTTTCCCGGCCATAAACTTTATAGGAGTCGACATCAAGGGTGCCCGTATGTGGACGGGTGCCAAGATGGCGTTGGAGGAAAAGTTGCGGAATGTGGCCTTCCTGCGTACCAATATCGAGGTGATAGACCGCTTCTTCGCGGAGGACGAGGTGCAGGAAATATGGCTTACATTCTCCGATCCGCAGATGAAAAACGTGCGTAAACGCCTAACGAGCACCTTCTTTCTGAACCGTTACCGCAACTTTCTCGTCGACGGAGGTATCGTCCATCTGAAGACCGACTCGAATTTCCTCTTTACTTACACAGCCCATGTAGTGGACGGAAATCACTTGCCGCTACTCTTCCGAACAGAAGATCTTTATCATACGGAGGGAATCGACGGGGAGACAAGTAAAATTCTTGGCATCCGGACCTATTATGAGTCGATGTGGATAGAAAGGGGACTGAATATCAAATACCAGAAATTCCGTCTGCCGAGACAAGGCGACCTCATGGAGCCGGATGTGGAGATCCCCGTGGACGACTACCGCAGCTATCGTCGCGACAAGCGTTCCGGCCTGGAGACCGCGAAGTAAGTGCCTCGGCCCCGTGCCCTAATGCAGGGCCGGAGCTATGGGAAACATGTAGAATATGCGGTAAGGATTATAGTCGACCATGACCTGATCGACGATGACATCATCCCCTACGGCCTGAATATCGATGCTGTGGCTATTGCGTGTAAGGTGCACCTTGAGGCTTCTCACGGCCTGTCCGCGCTCGGCATCAGCAGTTCCTTGAGCGGATTTTGGGTCTGTCGTGTCCGTGAAATCATAGATATTCCCATCCACCTTGACACGGAACCGACGGTCGCCGGATGTAGGAATGACCGCAATCCGGATGACCGCGTCGGCTTCCCACTCCGAATAGAACGAGAAGGAGAGGCTTCCACCTTGCGGAATGGCAATGGCCCTCATGCTGTGGCCTAACATCTGGATGGCTTTTGAACCTTGGGGTGCCTTCCGATAGTCCGCGGCGTTCTTGACGAGGGCATTGTCGGTGTCGAGACTGAAGTGGATGGGGTCGGGTCTCCCATGTTTTTCTATCTCCTTTTTGGTTATTTTTTTCGGGAACTGCGGTTCACCGAGAATCAGCGGGTTATCGTCGATATCGAGCGTGCCTTTCCATTTCCCCCGGGCCAGATTGTCATTATAAAAAGAGGTGAGCTGCAGGATTTCTTCATGGGCTTTCCAACTGCGCACGGCCGACTGCAGCGCTTCCGAGTCGTGCAGGAACGATTCCGGCCGTCCGATATGCCGTGCCTCTAAGGCTTGGAGCTGCTTGGTTGCCATGGCCCATGCCGCATATACGGGATATTTTATAGTTGCGAAATACGCGTCCTGCAGGTGTTCCGGGATGAGTTTTTCCACCGGCTTGAGCGCGGAAGCCACATCCTTGTAGTTGTCGATGTAGCGTTCAAGTTCGTTGCCGAAGGCATCGGCTGCAAATTCCACATTCATTTGTTCCGGCTTGCGGATGCCGACCAAGTGGTAATACTCGGTCATCACGGGCAGCAACCGGGCGCCTGCATGCTCCCCGAACATGGCCGCGAGCCACTCTCCATAGTGCGACTGGATATTCGATTCGCCGACGCGGTTGATGTTCCAGGCCATGTCCATGAAGAGCGAAAGCTGGTAGGCATCCACCTTCGGGTTGTTAAGATGCATGATCCATTCATGCGTCGCCCCGTGCCGATAGGCCTGCCGCATCTCACAATAGATGAATCCCGGCTGCGTGCTCGGGAGCCAGCGTTCCGGCAGTTGCATCACTTTTGTGCCGTCTCTTGTCGTGGGGGGCTTATGCAGGAGGGTGTTTCCGCGCAGGCGGAGAAGCAGTTGCGTGAGGCTTTTCTGGTCGAACTTGCTGTTGTCGACATAGAATCCGCGTTTCTCGACCGAAGGCCATTGCACGGTGTAAAAGTCGCTCTTCAGGGCAAGATAGTGCTTCCGCGCCGGCCGGGCATCGTTCCAGTCTGTCCAGGGAGAGACCCCCGCGAGGCGCGAAAGTTCCAGTATGCCGTAGGCCGTGCCATAAGTATCGCTGCCTACGACCACGACATTCTTTCCTTGGCATCCGATATAGAAGGCATCTTCCTTGGCGATGATGCGCTCGATGGGAATCTTCCGCTTCTGTAATTGAATGAAATCCTTGTCTTTCAGCTTGTCGAGTTCGAAAATCTCAATGGTTCCCTCGTCATGGGATTCTGCCCGCTTGCCGGTGAGCTGGTGCATGTCGTCGCAGAACAGGTCGAGCGCCATGTCTATGACCGGCGACCTCTTGCCGTAGAATTGATAGGAGACACCCTGACGGCCATTGAACCATACCACCTCTTTTGCTATCGTGGAGAGGGCAGAGAGGCTGGCGAAAAGCGTGAAGAGAATTCTTGTTTTCATCATTGCAAAGTTACGGCAAAAAACCGAGATATCCAAATATTTTGCCGGGCGGGCTTGCTTATCCTACTTATTTTGTGTAATTTTGTAGGACGGAAGAAAATATAAAAACAATTATGACATTATATCCAAAACTTATTACGGACGCCCTGGCCACCGTTATCTATCCGGGTACGAAGAAGAACCTGATAGAAAGCGGGATGCTGGCAGACACCCCGAGCATCAACGGCATGAAGGTGCGCGTCGTGCTTTTGTTTCCCCGGGACACCGATCCGTTTCTCAAGTCGACCTTGAAAGCTGCCGAGGCGGCCATCCACTACCATGTGAGCGAGGAGGTGGAGGTGGAAATCCAGACCGAGTTCAGGTCTGCCCCGCGTCCCGAAGTGGAGAAACTGCTGCCGGGAGTGAAGAACATCATCGCCGTGAGTTCCGGCAAGGGCGGGGTGGGGAAGTCCACCGTCTCGGTCAATCTGGCCATTTCCCTGGCCCGGTTAGGCTATCAGGTGGGACTGCTCGACACAGATATCTTCGGCCCGTCGATGCCCAAGATGTTCGGCGTGGAGGATGTCCGCCCCTATGGGGTGCACAAGGACGGGCGCGATTTGATAGAGCCCGTAGAGAAATACGGTGTAAAGATGCTGTCCATCGGTTTCTTCGTCAATCCCGACACGGCAACTCTCTGGCGCGGCGGAATGGCCACCTCGGCGCTGAAACAGCTCATTGCCGACGCCGACTGGGGAGAGTTGGACTATCTTATCCTTGATACTCCTCCCGGCACTTCCGACATTCATCTGACCCTTCTGCAGACCCTGAGCATCACGGGAGCGGTCATCGTGTCTACTCCGCAGGGCGTTGCGCTGGCCGATGCACGCAAGGGAATCGACATGTATCGCAATGAAAAGGTGAATGTGCCCATCCTGGGCCTCGTGGAAAATATGGCATGGTTTACTCCGGCGGAACTTCCCGAGAGCCGGTATTATATCTTCGGGAAGGAGGGATGCAAGAATCTGGCGGAGGAAATGGGCGTGCCGCTGCTGGCGCAGATACCCATCGTGCAGAGCATTTGCGAGAACGGCGACGGGGGCACGCCCTCGGCGCTCGACTATGAGACTGCCACGGGGCAGGCTTTCATCAACCTTGCGCAGGCCGTGGTAACGGTAACCAACAAGCGTAACCGCGAGAAGCCGAAGACGCAGATACTGCATGTGAAGAACGATTAGGCCTTTGCGGATTTTCACGGAAGCTGTGAAGAGCACGACAATCTTGCCGGTTTCGTCTGACGAAACCGGCGAGATTGATTGACGAAATCGGCGATTTTGTAATTCTGTCAGCGGCAAGAAGGAAAGGGCATGCCGGCTATGGGAGCTCCGTGTTGTCGGCAGCCGGTCCCGTGGTCGTGGCTGCAGCCTGGGCTGCCTTACGCTCCCGTGCCTCCCGTGCCTTGCGTTTCAGTATCTCCAAGCGGGCGTAAGCATGCCGCCGTGTGCGCAGAATCTGGTATCGATAGACCAGACAGGTCAGGAAGAAGTAGACCAGCACCTGAATCCAGAGTGCCTGATACTCCACTTGGATATCGGCCAGGGAGGCTCCCATCTCGTTGATGCGCATGAATCCGCGCACTCCGAAGGTGGAGGGAAAGAGCCATGCGAAGCCCTGCCAGATGCCCGGGATGTTGCTCTGCGGCCAGCTGATGCCGGTCATGAAGAGGAAGGGCAGCGAGGTGAATACCACCAAGAGCATCACATTCTCACGGTATCTTACCAGGCACGACAGGGCCATTCCGAAGAAGATGCACGCCAGCAGGTAAGGCAGCATGAGGCCGATGAGGGTCTTGGCAGACACCATCGAGGTGAACGAGAAGAAGTGGGGCACGCACAGGGTGATGTAAGCCGCCATGACACAGTAGATCATGAAATAGCACATCGATTTGCCCAGTACGATCCTGAAGATGCCGTTATAGTGGCGCGAGATGGGCACGAGGTCCTGATAGCGGTTGTTCTCGCGTGCCGTGCCGGCAGAGAGCCCGATGCCGAGGAGCAGCGTCTGCTGCAGGATGAGTATCAGCACGCCTGGCAGGACTGCGTTTCCATAGCCTCCGGTGGCATTGAATATGGGTACCTCGGCAAAGTCGAGGGGCTTCGCGGCAATCTCGTCGTCGCGATTGGTGAAGCCTTTCGACTGCGATATCTGTATCTGCGCGTTGATGTCCTGGGCGACGGCTTGGGCCGTCTGATAGATGGCCTTGTAGGTAAGCATCAGGCTCATGTTGCAGTAAACGCCCACATGCGCCTGCTCTCCACGGTTCAGCCGTCTCTCGAAATCACTCGGGAAGTAGAGCACCCCGTGGACGGCCTGCTTGCCCACGAGCGCTTTCGCCTCGTCAAGGCTGTTGCAGTAGTAGGCCACCTTGGTGTCGCTGCCTCCGTCGAACATGCGTATAAACCGGCGGCTTGCGTGCGAATGGTCGAGGTCTACGACGGCCACGCTGACATCCCTGACCACCTCGTTGTTGTAGATCCACGAGTAAAGCAGCGGATAGAGCAGCGGCACGAGTACGCAGAAGATGAGCACTCCCTCGTCGGTGATGGTGGAACGCATTTCCTTGGCCCATATATGGCACATGTCCTTGATGCCTTCCGTGATGCGATATATCAGTCCGTCTTCTCTCATAGGCTAAGGAATATAGACATATTTCTCCATGGCGGTCTTGATATGGTTGATGGTGAGCATCGGGAGCGCTATGAAGATGATCATTGCGCCGATGTTCCAGAAGCTGTCGGCGAGGGGATAGCCGTTGAATATGCTTGTCTGATAGATCATGTAATAGTGTCTCAGGGGGAACAGTTGTGCCAGTGCCTCGATCATCGGGCTCATCGAGAAGAGCGGGTAGGTGGCGCCGCTCGTGGAGAAGCTGAGCACCGCCCATAGCGAGCATATACTCATCGACATGCGCAGAGAGGGCATCAGGCCGAAGGCAAATATGCCGAATGCCTGAGCCGACAGCACCGCCAACAACCCCGCCAAGAGGATGGGAACGATGCCTCCGGGGTGCGGAAACTGGAGGATATAGAAGATATAGAACTCGTAGCCGTAGAATATTGTCAGGAAGATCAGCAGCTGCGGCAACAGCTTTCCGGCAATGGCCACATGGATGTTGCCCGCTGCCATGCGGATAAGTTCTTGCGAGGTCTTGAACTTCAGTTCGGTGCCTATGGAGTAAGGCGTGATGAGGAAGATGAATATCATCAGCACGCCGGGCAGCATCGAGGTGCTCAGATAGACATTATAGTTCCCCCAGGGATTGCCTATCATGTGCAGATCGACGGCTATGGGCTGAAGGAAAGTGGCGATTTCCTTACTTGTCTTGCCCAAGGCTGACAGCTTGGCGGAGCCCACGGCGGCAGATCCCAGCGTGGCAACAGTCTTCAGATCGCGGAACAAAGTGGAGCCCGTGATGAGCGTAACGCTGCTGTAATAGAATGATATCTTCGGCTGCCGGGCTGCCAGGAGCTCGCTGGTCGTACCTTTCGGAATATACAGGAAGGCATATATCTGATTCCTCTGAATGGCCTGCCGGGCTTCGTTTACATTGGGATAATGGGCCACCACATGCGAGGTCTGGAAGCCGTCGAGCGTGCGGATCATGCTCCGGGTGGTGGCGGTGTTGTCCAGGTCGACGACGCCTATCGGCATCTCAATGGGCTGTCCCTCGTTCATCAGCGAGGTGAAGAAGAGAATGCAGACAATCGGGAATATCACCATGCAGAACACATAGATGGGATTCTTTCTTAGAATTCCACATTCCCTTATCGCTATATGGTATATCTGCTTCAGCATCTCGCCTCTCCTGATACTGCAAAACTATTCTTTGATAATCAGGCTCATGCCCGGTCTGAGCCCCTCGAACTTGTCGGTGGGTCGGGCTTTCACCTCGAATGTCTTCAGGTCATACTGCCCTGTGGTCTTCGTGGCCTTCCATGTGGCATAGGAACCCTCGTCCTTGATGTAGAAGACTTTCATCTTCAGGTCTTTGTTGAAGGCAGGGGAGAAGGCGGTGAAGGTGTCGCCCACCTTGAGCCCTTTCAGCTTGTCCTCCCGGACATTGAAGGTTCCCCACAGGTCGCTCATCACGGATATGCTCATGATGGGCGATCCCAAGCCTACGAGTTCGCCTACTTTGGGATAGACATTGGCCACCTCGCCCTCCACCTGCGATACCTGCACGGTTTCCCGCAGCAGAGAGTTCACCACCTCCACGGCGCTCTTTGCCGCCTGCGCATTCTTTGCCGCGATTTGCTTTTCCTGCTCACGGGCACCGTTTCTGGCAAGGTCATACTGGCTCTTGGCAGCCTTTACCTGAGCTTCTGTTGCCTTGTAGGCGGCAAAAGCCTCGTCTCGCTTCTGGCCGCTGATAACTCCCTCGTCATACAGATTCTGCATGCGGGCGTAGGTTTTCCTGGCAATTTCGCTGGCCGCCTGTGCCTGTTGGTAGAGCTGGTAGGCGCCCTGAATCTGCTCTTTGCGGGCTCCGGCATCGGTAAGGTCTTGTATGGCCTTGGCCGCCTCGCCGGTTGCCTGTGCCACATTCTTTTGTGCGTCTACCTCCGGAACTTGCAGTATGGCAAGCGTATCGCCGGCACGGACATAGTCGCCCTCCTTTACCCGAAGCTCAAGGATTCGCCCCGGGAGCTTGGATGATACGCGATACTCTGAAACCTCAACCTCGCCTTGCACGATGTCTTCTTGTCTCCCGAGCGTGAAGAAGCCGATGAGGGCAACGATAACCACCACCGCAATGAATCCCAGAACGGCTAACAAGATGTTGTTGTGTTGTTGTTTTGCTGACATATCTTGATTCTTTTTTCTTTCTTATTCCAAAATACCGAGTGCCTTCTGCAGGTTTACCTGTGCCAGTTTCACTTCTATTTCGGCATCAATTTTCTGATTCTGAGCCTGCTGCCAGGCTGTCTGGGCTGCCATGACATCGGCTATCTGCATCACGCCTTCCCTGAAACCGAGGTTCGCGCAGCGCAGGTTTTCTTCCGCGCTTCTCATGTTTTCCTGTGTCATGACATGGCGTTTCTGCGCCTCCTTGAGCTTAAAGCGGCTTTGGGTAACCTGCAGGTTTATCTTTTCCTGTACATCGCCGAGCTCCATCATGGCCATGCTTGTGGCAGCTTTGGTGGCCCTGACCTTGTAGACTCCTTCAAACCAGTTCCACAGAGGAACCTGAACCAGGACGCCCACATTCCACACTCCGGAGAACTTACGCTCAAAGCCGTTGAACACATTGGGGTTAGAGATGATGTAGCCGCCGGTGAGCGCGATGTGCGGAAGATACATGGCGCGCACAAGCCGGGTATTCTCCTTGCTCATGTCAACGGCATTCTGCAGCATCCTCACTTCCGGGCGGCGGCTGTAGGTGGAGTCGGACGGATAGTTTTCCGCGGCACTTATCGTAGAAAGATCGTCCTTATTCTCATCAAGAAGGATGATGGACTCGTCGGCGGGAAGGCCGCACAGCTGGCAGAGCAGCATCTTGGCGAGCACCAGTCCGTCCTCAACCTGGGTAACGGCCATATCCGCCTCGTTCACCTTTACATCCACCCGGAGGCCGTCGGCCTTGGTGGCCACGCCTTCCCTGATCATCTTGTGGACATCGTCGTTTAGTTTCTCGACGAGGTCCTTGAAGCTCAGAGCCAGCTTTTGCTTCTGCCTCAGCGAGACCACCAGCCAATAGGTCTGGTCTATATCGTAGAGAGTGCTCTGGGATTTGAGGCTCAGGTCGTTCCGGGCCAACTGCTCTCCCAGGTCAGCCAGGCGGTTGGCAGCGGTGATGGCGCCCCCCATGAAGATGGGCTGCCGCAGCATGACGGCTCCTGACCAGATATTTCTCGTATCGGTCCTGAAGGCGTCCGTAATGCTTTGTCCGAGCTGGTCGCCGGCCTGGGCGAGCGGAGCGCCGATGTTGCTGCCGGCCTGTTGTAGCATGGCACCCAGCTGTTGGGCTGCCTGCGGGGTGATGACGCCTTGCTGGGCAAGCCCTGCCAATATGTTGCCAATGTCTGTGCTGAGCGTGGAGGAGACACCGGCTACGATGTTGGAGCCCAGATTGTTCAATGTCGCTTTCTGCCTGTTGTTAAGCAGGGAAATCTCCTTGTTGAAGTGTTCGTAGCCTCCCAATGCGTCAATCTTTGGCAGATATTTGGTGCGTGCGGCCTTGCGAATGTTCATGGCCACATCTTGTTTCAGCCTCGATACATTCAGCTGCTTGTTGTTGCGCAATGCCAAAGCCCGGCAACTGTCGAGGCTCAGCACTCGTTGCGCTTGCAGACTGAATGCGATGAAGCAGAAGCTTATCGCTAAAAATATCTTCTTCATCCGTCTATTTTAAAGTAACACTTTTCGAACCAATCATGTTGCCGTCGGCAAAGATGCTGACGCCATAGGTGCCGCTGACCAGTGCCTGGCTGACATCCCAATACATGGAGACGGGCGTCTCCTGCCCTCCGTATTCCACGCTTTTCTTCATGGAGGCCTGCAGGCTGCGGTTTTCATAGTTGAAGGAGCCCGCGTTTCCGAGCACTCCGCCAGCCGGGGAGGAGATGCGCACATAGATGTTCTTCATGCCGCTCTGGGCCGTAACATTCTTTGCCAGCGAGAAATTTACTTGCAGGACCTTGGCTTTTGCCACCCTGTCGGTAGTTCTTCCATGCTTGTCCTTGGCCTGGATGTTGATGCCGATGGCATCGAGCTGGGCGGCGATGGCCACTTTCTCGGAGAGCGAGGCCTTGTCGGTGCTGAGGCTTTCAATCTGCCGTGTGGCCTCTTCATACTGCCCTTTCACGCGCGTATTCTCTGCCGTGAGGTTCTGATTCAGGCGGTTCAGCGAGTCGATCTCCATGACATAGCTTCGCAGGACGGCCCTCACGGTGGCCAGTTCTTTCTTCAGACGGGTGATTTCCCGTGCGTCGGAGCTCTTCGTCTCCTTGAGTTCCCGGAGAAGTCTCTGGGTCTTTTCCTGCTCCGCGGTGAGCTGCGCGACGATGGAGTCGTTGTTTATCTGGGTTTTCATCTCGCTGTATTGCTGTGCGAACTGCTGGTATTGGTTTTCCATTTCCTGCTTGTCGAGCTCGGCAAGTTCCTGCATAGCCTTGTTCTCCTGCTTCTGTCGGTCGAGGTTCATGTAGAGATACACCAAGCCGCCGACCAGCAACAGGAGTAGGAGAATCAGTGGGAGTAGAATCCTGTCTCTTATACACATCTCCGAGCCCACGAGACTCGACGTCATCTCG
>CAUULA010000018.1:0-27863 GCA_963545855.1 uncultured Prevotella sp. | reverse complement strand
CCTTCTTCATAGTATATGATTATAAACTTCCGTTGCTACAAAAATAGCACATATAGATTAATTAAACAAATAAAAATAAAAAAAATTTTTCGAAACGAGATTTTATCCGTATTTTTGCGACGATGTATCAGGCAAGAACTATTTTGACAACGATCTCCCTCTTCTGCCTTGCGATGCAGACAGGAGCACAGAACACGCAACCGGGTTATGTAAATCCGGAAGACCTGCCTGTGAAAATGGATTCTCCAAGTTTCGAACCGATGGTAAAAGTCGGCAAGGTGCTTCACAACGGAGACTCCATACAGTATGTGGAGCTCAATAACATCTATGTATATCCAGCTCCTTTTTTCAAGAACGAGGCACAAGAAACACGCTATAACCGTTTGGTCTATAATGTGAAGAAGGTGCTCCCGATAGCCAAAGAGGTAAGCACCATCGTCATCGAGACCGGAGACTACCTCAATACCCTCCCCAACGAAGAAGCCCGGAAGAAGCACATGAAATATGTAGAGAAGAGTATCATGAAGGAATACACGCCACGGATGAAGAAGCTCACCTATCAGCAAGGTAAGCTACTCATCAAGCTTGTCTACCGTGAGTGCGGCTCTTCATCCTACAATCTGATACAGGCTTTCTTCGGCCCTGCCCATGCTGGCCTCTACCAAGGTGTCGCCTGGTTCTTCGGAGCCTCGCTGATGAAGCAATACGAACCGAACGGCATTGACCGTCTCACCGAAAGGGTGGTGAGACAAGTGGAAAGCGGACAGATTTGAAAATCCGTCCGCTTTATATCTACATATACCCTCCCTGATCACTTAGTCCAACTTTTCGTGGAAGAATCGTTGTATTTCCGCACTTGACGGACGAGGGGCATTGCTGTCGAACCAGTTGCCCTGAGGATCAATGAGCAAGAATCGAGGTACGGAACCGAGCTCCATTTCCGAAGGAAACTCTGACCAATCTCCAGCCCAAAGTTGCAAGCCTCCTAACTGCCTGTCCTTTACGAACCGTTCCCAAGCCGCATGATTCTTGTCGATAGATATACTCACAAAAGCGACATTACCCTTTCTGTATTTCTCCTCAAGGGCTTTCAGACTCGGGATTTCGGCCTTGCAAGGCATGCACCAAGTAGCCCAGATGTCTACATAAACCCATTTTCCGCGCAACTCGGTCATGCTATGCAAGCGTCCCTCAATGTCCTGGAAAATCAGATTAGGTGCCTTTTCACCTTTCTGCATTCCTCCCTGCGGGCGGTGCTTACTGTTACGCATACGACTTCGGATTTTTTCGTCAGACAATAGAGGTAGGTAACGGTCTTCATATTCGCAATATCTGGCAAAATCGCCTGTGGGCATATTCGCTAAAATATACTCCATGCGCAAATCAGCATTCTGGATTTCAGCCAGCTGTTCATCCATCGAGAACTCCCGCTGCCGATAGATATAAGTCTGCTTGTAGCTGAAATATTCTTTCATGAGAGTGCATCCATAAGGTTGATGAAGTAGGGATGCGGAAGTCTCGGGAAATCTTTGCATGAGATTACGATAGTAGGCAGAGGCTCTTTCCTCGGATTCATACGACTGTTGGTTTCTCGAAATATAAGAGACAAAATCGTTTAAGAGATCCAGGCGTACAATGTCCTCCATCTGCATAGAGTATGGGGAATGTGCCTGTTTAAGTCCTGCCAAGAAGCCTTTTGAAAGTGCCGCTACGGAGTCGAACCGTTGAAAGAAAACCGCATAAGAATCACTTTTACGGAAAGCACGCAGAGAGCGTTCCATCGAATACCATCGCAAAAGTACTTGGTTTGCCTCAGAAACGGGCTCTAAAAAATTAAATTCATCGCCAGACCATACGACCTTAATGGTCATTGACGGCTGCAAGCAAAGACGAAAGTAGTTCTTTCCATCATATAAATAATAGTAAGCCGAGTATGTTGACGGCTCTATGGCAAAGCCGAAACTACCCGTCTCCGAAACTTGAGCCGTCGCACAGATTATCGGAGACCCGTGTTCTGCTCGAAGAAGCTTAATCTCATGAGGGGTATTCCCGCCTTCCACTTTTCCCTGGATATAGGAAAAGACATTGGACTGGGCACTTGCAAGCATTGCAAAGCATACGAACAGGAAGGATACAAATATTCTTCTCATCAATAACATATGCTCGTATTATTCATATGAGGACTCATATAAAACACCTGAACGGGCTTTCCTTTGCCCTCGTAAATAATTGGGGAGGCTTTCAAATTATTGGCCTCCGGCTCAAAGAGATAAAGCTTATAGCCACCTTCTACTGCCGTGGCCACTACAAGTTTTTCCACTTGTTCCTTGATTTCGGGAGCAGTATAGTCATACCAGTCGAACACAATATGCTGCATCATGATAATTTCCTCACCCGGGAGAACGGCACTCTGTCCGTCATCACGGATTACCTCGTGCTCTACTTGATTCTGCAAGTCATAGGCATAGAGCTTGTCTCCTACGGAAAAATACATCATCTCAAACTTCCGATTCTGCGCAAAACAGGTTGCTTTGGAAAATTTTGACGATGCCTCCATATCCTTTATCTTTGTGATTCGGTTCTTGAGATAATCCTTTTCGAAGTATACAAGGTTTTTTGAATCTATATATACAATATGACGAGACTGATTCGACTTCTTTCGCATGACGGCATACATCTTTCCGCCAGACCACATGCCCTCGGATAAGAATCCGAAATATAAGGGCTCATAGCCGGCAAAATCGTTTTTAATAGTAGACGCATCGTCATCTTCAAGCACTACAATATCACCTATAGATTTATCTGAAGAACAAAACTTACCATGTTTCAAATCAAATAACAGCGGCGACATGGTGGCATTTTTGGTAAAGACAGGGCTGAGCTGATAATCCCCACCTTTGGGATATGAGAACTTCGATATGCCCAATTGTCCATTACGCTCCGTATAGCCATAAAGCTTTCCTTCGCTAACAAACCCGTTCTCCTCTGATCCCACATACCATAACTGAGGTTTACAGACAGGGGCGTCCTCAAAAAAGAGCTCCTCAAACTGAGCCATTTCTTTCATATCCGCAATGCGCACGATACGCATATCTTTATCAGACATGACAACAAAACTCTGATTTCCTTTCACGAAAGAATCTTTTTCCTTGTCCAAATACGCATAGAGAGTATACCCCAGATAATGAGGAAGACCTGGCACAGAAGCCCCCAATGACAGGAATAAGATATCTTCTTTCTTAGTATTATCGGCAAAGAGATCAAGATCTGTATTCCCGCCTTTCTCCTTAAGCACATACCAACCGCTGGAATAAACCGACTGAACGGTAAGGGTCGAGTTCACATACTTTGTTACATTGGTTTTCTTATTTTTGTAAGCAAAGATAAGCTGATAGGTCGACAGCGGAAGATTCATCTTATAGGACAGGTGGCGATCAGTGGAAAGCGTATCGATTTTCTTCTTGAAGTCATTCTTATCATAGCACATCCACATGCAATCATACTCCTGATCCTTGCCCGAAACCGTTATCTGCGGGTCTATATCAAGCACATCCAACAGATTGCTCACATAAGTCTCCGCAATGCCTCTTACCTCTGATTGTGGCAAATCCACATAGTCATAGTTTCCTTTGTCCTCATAGCACGAGGTCAAAACCAATGCAGATATCAACAAAGGAACTACCATTAAAATATTATTATTTCTTTTCATTGCTCTTGATATTTCAAGGGAACACTACTTCTTTACCATTTTCATCTTTCAACGGCGGATTATTACTTGGATTTGCATTGTACTCCTCCAACGCCTTCTTGATCTTCGAGAGATAGAAATCGCGCAAGGCTGCTCCATCACGACCGTTTACATAATGCAGAATAAAATCATTATCCCATTTCTGACCTGTTACATTGATCATAAAACGATGTTTAACCTCAGACCAGTTTCCTAAATAATAATCACAATAATAGCCTCTCCACCGGCGAGGTTTTTCGAGTTTATCCGAGATGGTTATCTTCTTCAAGGATGCCACATCTGACATAATGCCGAAATCTTTATCCGGCACAAGCCTTAGATGGAGTTTCCTTGCATTCTTCTTTAACCCTTCATCCGAACGCTTCAGCAAGATCTTGAGCACATAACTATTGGCACCTGCAGGAACAACAAACTGGTTTCCTTCAGCATTTTGGATTTGGAAATGCCTGCCTTCCTCAGCAGGGGACTCCATGTCTACATAAGTGGAATCTATCACCTTGTTAGCATCTTGTGGATCGTAGGTATACTTCCACTCTTTCTTCTGCTGTTCGAATCTCACGGTACGCGGATAATCCACGACCTCTCCTACCGTCATCACATTGACATTTATCACATCCTCTGTCTTACTTTCCGAGTAATAGGCAAAGGAATACACAACTTCTACATCGCCAGAAAACCGCACCATGTTAGCTCCTTCATAATGCATCAGGTCGGTAGTACAACTCGTGAGGGCTGTGGAAGCCACGAGCGCCCAAAATGAAAATCTCATTTTCATAGGTTATCCTCTCTTTATTCATTATACTTGATTTCACTCTTCGGCAAAGGAAGCATATAAACGCTATTGGTGCCCGCCTTATCTGCCCACAAGATCGTTTCTTCTCCACGACGCTTGTATTGGAAAAAGAGCTGTCCCTCACCATAGAACTCCTTATTATACTCCAAAAGAACATAGGCATCCTTGGCTTCTGGAGAATCGACATTAGGCTGGTTGGACACATTCCTCGCTTTCGTCAACATCTTCACCCATGGCTTATATTCGACGGCATCGTCGCTACATTCTATGGCTATGAGATACATCTCGTAGAGCCTAAGTAGCGGAATTTGCTCAACGGAGTATTTAGCAACCTCTTCACCCTGCTTGTATTTCATCAACTTGAACCGTGTACTCGACGACTCAGTAAACTGTTTCCACAAGGTATTGATGCGTACATCGGTTATATCCGACGCGAAAAGTCTCTTTCGGATATACTCTTCTGGCATATAGGCTCCTCCCGCACGATAGATGAATTGCTCGGTATTACTCTCCAGATCGAACTCATGTAACGAAAAAAGGTGTTCTTTACTGGCCACATAATCTTTCTTTGTACTTATATCCTCTGGATCGCAAAGTGATTTCCAGTTGCCCTCGATGACCTCCAGAGCATATTTCTTGGCCAGGGTCTTGTCTTGAATCCAAAGATAGAAGCGAGCTTTCAGAGCCTTTACCGCCCAATAATTCATGCGGTTCTGGCGGAAAAGGGCATAGTCGTCTTTTATTGGCTCTCCCAAATCTACTTCTTTCAGCAAAGTCTCGGCATCATCCAGATCCTTAAGCAAGAAATCCGTATACTCTTTCCAAGTATTCACTTTCATAGGTTCCCTGGACACAACCTGGGCATAGGAAAGCATCTTCTTGTCAGTTTGTCTGCCGGGCACCGGTCCGTAGAGACGGAGAAGGTCAAGATGACAGAAAGCTCTCAAAGCCAAAGCCTCACCTTTTATCATGTTATAAGACTTGCCTGTAAGCACACCATTATCCACAAATCTCAACAAGTTGTTGACGCTCAAGATTGTGTTATAGAGGCTCGCATATACGCCATTGATCATCGTCTCCACATCTGCATCGTCATATTCAAAGTTGGAAAGCTTACCATTAGCCTCGGAAGAGTTCGCTACCCAATGCTGTGCCAGATATTCCATCATGCCCATAGAGAGGTTCTGCCCATACAAGGTTTTTCCTTTCAGCTGGATATAGACACCCGTAAGCGAGTTCTGGAATCCGGTAATGGTAGAGAACATCTCATTTTCCTCGGTATATTTTGCGGGTTTTACATCCAACCAGTCGCTACACGAAGAACAGAGTATCATACTCAAAGACAATATATAATATAAGATATGTTTCATATTCTATTATTTAGAAGATTACGGACAAAGAAAAAGAGTATCTGTGGGAGAAGGGGTATGATGTTCCCCTCTCTTGTTTGATCGAAGACAAGCGGAACAGATTGTCTGTACTAAAAGCTAAAGATATATACTGCGCATGCAGATTGGCAATCCATTGCTTGGGCAAATCATACCTCAGCATAAGGCTCTGGCATTCAAGGGTGTATTCCCGTTGTACGAAACGAGACGACATCTGGGTCTGTCGCCGGTCAAGGATATTCTTGAAAAAAGTATGCTCTCCCGGCTTTCTCCAGCGTTCTTCATAGACCCGACGGTCTACATTATAGTGCAGGTCGGCATTCTCCACACGGCTTACCAATGTGGAATTGTAAATATCTCCACCAAGGCGATAGCTGAAAGAAACATTCATACTCCAATTCTTATAGCTCAGCATAGAGTTGATATTGCCTCTGAACTTAGGATCTTCCACACCGCAGGCCACTCGGTCGGATGCATTCCATGTATAAGTGGCATTACCATCCTTGTCGCGGTAAAGCTCCATACCGTTACTCGGGTCTATGCCATAGGAAGGCACTACATAAATCGTGCGCAGCGACCCACCTTCCCTATACAGGAAGTTTGGATTTGACCCGCCTCGTTTCTCGAGCTCTCTGTTAGCCTGCTTGAGAGCCTCCGAAATTTTCAGAATCTTATTGGTTTCATGTATCATACTTGCCGAAAGCGACCAGTTCAGATCATTCCTGCGAAAAATATTCGCTGTAAACGAAAGCTCCATGCCTTGGTTACGCACCTTTCCGATATTGGCCGTATAGCTCGGAAATCCGTTTGCCAAGGGCAAATTCATCTCCGAAAGCAGGTTGTCTGTGGTATTCCGATACAAGTCGACTACCATTTTCAGACGGCTGTCAAACACATCCATCTCTACGCCAACATCAAACTTATCTGTACGCTGCCATTCCAAGTCTTCGTTGGCAAGACCCATCAAGCGCGTGCCAAACCAGTATCTATATCTGTCGGCCGTGTAGAACTCGTAAGTACCCAAAGCCTGATAAGGACTGAAATTCACTGCACCCGTCACGGCATACGACCCGCGCAACTTGAGGCGATTAATCCATTTCACACCTTGCATAATTTTTTCCTTGTGGATATTCCATCCCAATCCTGCAGAATAGAATGGGGCAAAGCGCCTGTTCTTACCAAACTGCGATGCGCCATCCACACGATAGGCAAAGTCGGCAAAGTATCTGTTGTCATAGATATAGTTCACATTTCCCGTGATACCCACTCTTCGGTCGAGTGCCTCGTTGCCCGTAGGTTTCCCTTTATCCTCATACTGCAGTGCCATGGACAGCTGTTTGTAATTGGTTTGTGGAAATCCTTCCATCACAAAGGTATACAACTCCGACGACGACTCTGCCACATTAAAGTTCAAACCTGCATATAGACTATGCTTCTGACTGAAAGTATGGGCATAGTTTGCCGTTATACTCAGGTCATAGTCCAGCCCGTTTCCCGTAGAATACTGGTATTTACCCTTCCTGAAAATCTGATCTTCAGAGTAATCCTTGAAATCCGTGTGTGCTGCAGGCTTGAAAAGGTCGCGGCTGGAGAACTTTTTGGCCAGGCTGAAGCGTGAGCGCAGCGTGAAATCCTCAAACGGCCGCCACTCTACATTAAAGTTATTGGAAATCGTGGTACTTCTCTGCTTATTCACTATATCCAGCGTGGCATTATAGAGAGGGTTCTCCGGAGCAGGATTGAAGAATGTATCATTTCGGCTCTCAAACTCTTTCAGGATGTTGCCGTCAGCGTCTCTTTCCGTCCAATAGGGGTTGAGGACCACATATTGACTGAACGAGCCATAAGGCGATTCGTTAGCTGAATAGCGGAGAATTTCCAAATTATTGCTAAACAGAAGGCTGTTATGCTCATACATCAAGTCGATGTTAGCACTGAAAGTGTTGCGCCCCGACCCTTTCATCACACCTTTCACATCGTTGTACTGCATGGCTGCCGCATAGCGGAAGCCCTCAGCCCCACCCCCTTCAAGACGCAGGTTATGGCGATGGCCCACGCCCGTACGCAGAGGTTTTGATAGCCAGTAGGTGTCTACACCTCGTTCAACATTCTCCAACATGGAGTTATAACGCTCCCGAAGTCTCATCTCCATATTGGCAAAATTGCTCTCGTAGAGACCTCCATCAAGCTCCAACTGAAGTTTCTCACGAGCATTCAGCACATCATATCCTGTCAGATCTGGCACCTCCAACTGGAGTGCGCCACGATAAGAAACCTTCAACCTCCCCAGTTCAGGCCGCTTAGACTGGATTACAATGACGCCATTTGCACCTCGGGATCCATAGATGGCTGTAGCAGAACCATCTTTCAGAATCGTAATGGACTCAATATCTTCGTCGTTCATGTCCTGCATCCGAGAAAGAGAGATCTCAAAACCATCGAGAATAACGAGAGGAGTATTAATATCCACCCTTGTCTCGTTCTTCAAGTCTTCTACCGTTGGCAGACTCGATGTGCCGCGGATCTGTACCGAAGCGAGGTGGTTGGGGTCGCCACCGAATTGGTTATTTTCCAACACATTGAATGTGGGATCAATGTTTTTGAGCGTCGTTATAAGGTTTTTTCCCTTAAAAGACTTCAGCTGCTTACTGTCAATGGTGGAAACGGCACCCGTAAAGCTCTCCTTGTTTTTACGGAAGATACCAGTTACGACCACATTGTCGAGTGCTTTTACACTCGTCTTCAGAAAGACATTTATCAAAGGCGAGGCCTTGAGGTACTCATCCTGCATGCCAATATAGGATATGTCAAAATAAGAGTTAGACGACACATTGCGCAGCGTGAAGCAGCCGCCGGCATCGGTGGTGGCAACTAACTTCCCGTCTACTTTCACCGATGCACCAAGCACGGGGGTACCGTCATCCTGAAAAAGAACTTTTCCCTTCACTTCTGCAAAAACACCGTCTGACCTCCTCAACACAATATTGATGAAGTTGTCCTTAATTGTGTACTTCAGCGGATGCTTCCCGATAATCTTGCGCAAGGCCTCGTCAATATGCGCGTCTTTCAGCTTCACGGTAGTCCTAAACTGGTTCAGCTCCTCATTATCGAAGATGAACTTGTACT
This sequence comes from uncultured Prevotella sp., assembly GCA_963545855.1. Taxonomy (GTDB): domain Bacteria; phylum Bacteroidota; class Bacteroidia; order Bacteroidales; family Bacteroidaceae; genus Prevotella. The sequence continues at coordinate 18,808 of CAUULA010000018.1, read as the reverse complement.
TGGAGAGCTTTTCAATTCTCTTGAATACGGAAGGAAGCTGCTCGTTCTGGGCCTCCAAGGTAATCCGTTCCTTATTTTCCTGCGCAGAAACCATTCCCGAAGTTCCTATCAGAAAACAAAGAGACAGACCTAAAAAACATAACCACTTGTTTGGCATCATAATCTAAAAATGTTTTTCGGTTTAAAGTTTACTAAATATACGGATATCCCAGATATATGGTTACCCTGCTAAGAAAAAAAATATCATTACTTTCCTTTTTAAGAAATGAGAAATAGAACAAGCATCGCCCTATCCTTCCACCTTGTTTTTCACAAGGAAGCTTTTCTGCGGAAAACGGCCTACAGTCTTCATATGGGCGACAAACACTCTGGCGGAATCGCCAATTTCTCGATATAAGGCAAATGTTTCTGCATGGTAAAATATGGTCTTACATTTATAATATACTTATCTTTCTCCCTCGTAAAAATTATTTACGGAAAATACTACTTACGCTGATCCACCACCAGTTTTCCGTTTTCGTAACTTACTCTCACTTTCTCCATCCGATTAAGCAACCCCATCGTATAGGACAAGGGCTTACGCCTATCACCCACAAAATGGAGATTGGATCGGGGCACTTGGCGCATACGGAATTCCACATCCACATTATACCACCGCCCTATTTCTTTCATAATATATTCTAATGAGCAATCATCAAAATAGAAATAGCCGTCTTTCCAATAGCGATATTGATCCACATCCACATTCTCTACACGCATCCCCCCGCCGTCCGGCATTTCGACGCGCTGCCCGGGAGCAAGCCTCATGGATTGTCCCGACGAGACTTTGCGCACCTCTACAGAGCCTTCGAGCAATGCCACCTGGGCTTCCTCGCCTTGATAAGACCTCATGTTGAATTCCGTACCCAATACTTTGATTGCCATACCACGAGCCATTACCGTAAAAGGATGTCGGCTGTCTTTGGCCACTTTGAAGTAGGCTTCTCCCTCCAGATAAGTCCAACGCTCGGCTCCTACGAATCGCTCGGGATAGGTGAGACGACTACCGGCATTGAGGTAGACCTCCGTACCGTCGGACAGTACGAGCTTGAAAGTCTCGCCATAAGGTACTACCATACGATGGGTGGCAGCCGTATGGGGCCTCATGGGATCAGACAAGGCGTCAGAGGGGACATAGACGATTTCATGAGAATTCATGCTGGCGATGGAAGCAGGCACAGCATCAACCTTCTTTTCCAAGTCCACCTCGCGTTTCTCTACAGGAATCTGCAAGGAAGCACGATTCCTTGGCTGCTTCTCTGCCTTGAAAACAAGCTGTCGCCCCACTACTTTCGGATAAGACGACTCTTGCTTTGTCGGCAGCAAAAACAGAAAGAGCAGCGAGGCAGCTAAAGTCAGAATCGAAACCAAGGTTATTTGTACTCCCTTACGCCAATAATGTCTGCGATGAAATCTTGCCAGCTCCTCACCCGCGTCAGGTATCCTTGCTCCCGTGTCTTCTATTTCCTCAAGAAGACGACCAAGGGCAAGAGTCTCCTCGTCCTCAAGCAACTGGAGTAGTTGCTCACTGGAAACGGTAGCAGGATCTTCCATGAAATCCAGCAGTTTTCGTTCCGATTGGCTGATATCGTCTGGACGCATCATCTCTTTGTTTACGGTTTATCGTTCCTTTTGGTTACCTTTTTTTTACCTCATCTCTCAAAATTCTCAAGGCCTTAACAATATTTTTATGGATGGCCGCGACGCTCACTTGCAGCTCTTCTGCCACCTCCTTATATTTCTTGCGATGGATGTAACACTGCTCCAAAATATGCCGGTTATAGGGCGTAAGCTTTTTCATGCTCTCACGCACACATGCTATGCGCAGCTCTATTTCCAGCGGTTCTTCCTCCTTGAAATATGTGTCGTTAACCTCCGTGATGTATCTAATATAGTTTTTATGCGTGCTCCGTCGGCGCAAATAGTCGATGCATTTGGATTTCACAGTAGTCAGGAGGTATACCTTTGCTCTATCCTTTTCGATTTTCTCATAGTTTTTCCACAGGAACTCAAAGGTCTCGCTGACAATATCCTTACACGCCTCCTCGTCCCTGACATAATGGGATGCAAAGTAAAAGAATGATGGATACCACTCCTGAAATATCCTGTCAAATTCTTTGCTGTCCCTCATGGTTTGTCTATTAGATCTTTATAATGTTAAAACTGATATTCTTTCATTTATTGCAATTCCGTAAAAAGCACCTCCACCAATGTCTGACCCACTGCCTTCAAGGTTGCTTTGTCGATGTGTTCCATATCGTCGGCAAGGGTATGCCATGTTGGTCCGAAACTACTCTGCCGGCAGTCGGGATAATAGGGGATGATGTCTATGGTGGGTATCTTTGCCACTTCGTTCATGGGAATGTGGTCGTCGGTAATGGCTCCTCCCGTAGCCTTGGGGAAGTAACTGCCATACCCTGCCCTGCGAGCGGCTTTCCACACTTTCTTGACAATCTGTCCCGCAAACTGCTGCGACATTGCCTCCTGATAGAATTTTGCCCCTTGCCCGCCTACCATATCAAGCAAAATGCCATAACGGGCCTCGTAGCCTTCGGGTAGATGGGCGGCGAAATACTGGGCACCCAAGGCCCAGCTGTCGGCCTTGTCCTCTACATCAGCCCACCGGGGGGTGCCCCAGTCCTCGGCATCAAAACACACAAAGTCGACTCCAAGGTCGAGAGCCACAGTATTGTGAGCCCCCGACGCAACCTCCTGCAGCATCCGCGCCACCTCTATCATCACGCCCACGCCACTGGCTCCGTCGTTCGCCGCAATGATGGGCTTGCGCCAATTGGCGGGGTCAGGATCATTGTCTGCCCAAGGGCGGGTATCGTAATGGGCGCAGAGGAGTATTCTCGTAGTGAGCTCCGGGCGATATTGTGCCATGATATTGCAGGCATGCAGCACCGTGCCATCATAGCCTTTCAGGTCGGCCTTCTGCGTGGTTACCTTACATCCATACTGCTCGAATTTCCTTATAATCCATTCGGTGCAGGTGCCGTGAGCATAAGTATTCATCGGACGGGGGCCGAAGTCGCACTGCGCCTTGGTAAAGGCATAGGCTGAATCGGCATTGAACTCCAAGCCTATCCGAGCCGTCCCTTCCTCTTCCTCCTCGCTCCAAGCGGTAGCACCATCCCCGCTCCAGTCTTTTTTGAAATCACTCCATCCATAAACGACAATGCCGATAACGGCAGCAGCTACACATCCCAGAATTATCTTCATTCGTTTTGTCATCTTTATTTTCGCATATTTTATTTTACTGACTGTACCTGACGCATGACCCTGAGCCAGTTGCCACCCCAAACCTTGGCTATGTCTTCCTCGCTGAATTTTCGTCGCAGCAACTGGAGGGTGAAGTTAATCATCTCCGAGGAGTCGGCCATTCCTCTCACCCCCCCGTCTCCGTCGAAGTCGGTACCAAGACCCACATGATCTATGCCCATCACCTGAATGGCGTGCTCCAGATGCTGCATGACATCCAGGATGCTGGCCTCGCTATCCTTGCGAAGAAACCCATGATAGAGCGTAACATGCGCCACACCTCCCTTTCGGGCAAGGGCACGCAACTGATCGTCGGTAAGATTGCGGGGCACATCGCACAAAGCCTTGCAGTTGCTATGGCTGCAGACGATAGGCATCGTACTAATCTCGAGGGCGTCATAGAAGCTTTTCTCGCCTCCATGGCTAAGGTCTACCATCACGCCCAACCGGTTCATCTCGTGGATTACCTGTTCGCCGAACTCGCTCACGCCGTTATGCGTATGACTGCCGCGTGCCGAGTCGCAGATAGCATTGTCGCCGTTATGGCACAGAGTGATATATACGATGCCGCGCTCGGCAAAGTGCCGGATATTGGCAAGGTCGTTCTCGATGGCCAAACCGTTCTCAATGCCCAACATGATTGACTTCTTTCCTGCTCTTTTGTGCGCATAGAGTTCTTCCGGTGTGCAAGCCTGGGCTATATAGGGAGCATTCTCCCCCAATATGGTTCCTATCTTGTCGAAGATGAGGTCGGCGTAGGCTCTCGGCCCCTCCACCTCAAACGGCGCAATCTCGCAGAAACTCCTGCCCTCCTTAGGCTGCTCCAGGTAGGCGACCATGGTAACGGCATCCTGCCTTCCCTCCGTCATTTTGTGGAGGTCGACAAGGATGCGGGAATCACGAGTGGCAAAGCGGATGCCTTGCGGGAAGAACATCGGGGTGTCGCAATGGGTATCTAATGTAAGGATCTTATCGTGCAGAGCCTTGGCACGGGCAAACTCCCCGGCACGGCCGACGAGCCATTGGAAGAGTTTCAGCCCCTCTTCCTCCAGCCATTCCGGATGCCACTGCACCCCCATGATCGGTTTATATTCCACGCTCTCGATGGCCTCCACGATTCCGTCTTCTGAGAGAGCGGTAACGCGGAAACGGTTGCCCGGCTCGCCAACTGCCTGGTGATGGAAGGTGTTTACATAGATTTCCTCCTCGCCATATATATTATATAAGGTGGAATCGGGGATTATCTTTATCCTGTGGGTAGGCAATGAGCGGTCGGCATCCTGTGAATGCTTAATCCTCGCATCGATGTCTTGGATTACCGTTCCTCCCAAGGCCATGGACAAAGTCTGGATGCCGCGGCAGATGCCCAGCATCGGAATCTGCCGGTTATAGGCCAGCCGGGTAATCAAAAGCTCTGGAAGGTCGCGTTCCGCATTGATGGCATGAAGCCCTCTCTGCGGCTCCTCGCCTGCCCATAGGGGGTTATAGTCTCCGCCGCCCGTCAGCAGCAGCCCATCGATAAGCTCCAAGGTGTTGACGATGACCTCCTTGTCAGCGACAGGCGGAATCAGCATCGGCATACCTCCTGCTGCCACAACCTGTTTATAATAGCGGTCACGCAGGGTGGCATCGCCGTCCACATAGTTGGCCGTTATCCCTATAACGGGTCGTCGGCGAGCCTCGGGAAAGGTTGCATAGACCTCTTCCAGATGTGCTTCTAAACTGAATTTGTTCATTTCTCCGTATCGAAAACTTCTCTACTAAGCCTCAAACACCGGTCTTGACCGCTATCTCCCGCTTGATGCTCTGCTCAAGGGAGATGAGCGTTTCCGTGGAAACTACGCCTGGAATTGTCTGCAACTGATTGTTCAGCAAGTCCATCAGCTGCTCATTGTCGCGGGAATAAAGCTTTATCAGCATGGTATAAGGGCCGGTGGTAAAATGGCACTCCACGACCTCCGGGATGTTCACGAGGCGCTGCACCACTTCCTTATACATGCTGCCACGCTCCAGATTCAGCCCTACATAAGTACAGGTGGTATACCCCAGGGCCTTCGGATTCACATCAAAGCCGCTGCCCGTGATGACACCGTTCTCAACCAGATGCTGCACCCTCTGATGGATGGCGGCGCGCGAAACGCCGCATTCCGCTGCTACATCCTTAAAAGGAATACGGGCATTACCAGCCAGTATACTCAATATTTTTTTGTCAAGCTTATCAATTTTCTCCATCGCTCTGTTTAAGTTTAGTTACTATGACGATGGCAAAAATAGATAAATTAAATGATATGGACAAACAAAATGCACGAATTCTTTATAAAATCCGTGCATCGTGTCAATATCTATATAAATTCTACTGCTTTGCCTTGGCGACTTCTACAGCTTCCAGCTCCACCGTGAAAATCAGGGTGGAATAGGGATTGATGTTACCAGCCTGACGACTCCCATAAGCCAGATCCTGTGGAATATACAGTTCCCACTTACTGCCTACGGGCATCATGCAGAGGGCTTCGGTCCATCCCTTGATAACCTGACTTACCCCGAAGGTGCTCGTCTGGGGGTTGCGCTTGTAGCTGCTGTCGAACACCGTACCGTCAATCATCCTTCCCTCATACTTCACGGTAACCTTGTCGTCCTTGGTGGGAATGGGACCATTGCCTGCGCGAAGCACCTTATACTGGAGTCCGCTGGCGGTGGTCTTCACCCCAGCCTTCACCTTGTTCTCGGCAAGCCACCTCGTATTTTTCTCTATATAATCTTTTTGGGAAGCCTCACGAGCCGTTTTCAGACGGTCATCGAAAAACTTGCGGGCTGCCTCCATCGTATAGACAGACGAGTCATTGGTCAGCTCAGAGAGGAATCCTGCATTGAAGAGATCGATGGTGATGCTGTCGCCGGTACCCTCAAACTGCTTCTGTGTGCCTGGAAGGATGCGCTCCATGGCCATCTTCGCAATCTGCACCCCGGCATTGTGAGCCGTGAAATGAGGGTCGGCACCCTGCTCCATTGCCTCCTTGAAGCCGTCTATCACATCGGCCATATAGGCCGTGTCTACCTGATACTGCTGCTGCAGATATTCCATCAGGCCGAGCGTAGAGGCCTTTCCGGCGGCATAACTGATGGAGTCTGACGATGTAGCGAGCCTCACCTGCTGCTGCGCAACGGGCTCTCCCTTCTTTTTCTTAGGCTTTCCGGCCGTCGCCGTTCCTATATTCAAAGAAGCACCCGCCATTACGACGAGTGCCATGATGATCATCCGTTTCATTGATTCTTACGAATTCAGTCGGTTATTTCTTGTTGACCCTGCCAACCTTGACAAGCTCTATCTTGAAAATCAAGGCAGAGAAAGGCTTGATCTGGCCGCTCTCGCGCTCGCCGTAAGCAAGGTTCTGAGGGATATATACTTCCCATACAGAGCCTTCCGGCATGTGGACGAGGGCCTCTGTCCAGCCCTTGATAACCTGATTTGCACGAAGCTCCACAGGCTCATTGCGCTTGTAGGTGCTGTCAAACACCTTGCCGTCGAGCGTTTTGCCTTCATAGTTTACCGTTACCAAAGAGGTGTCCTTAGGCATAGCGCCCGTTCCCTCCTTGATGACTTTATACTGAACACCTGAAGGGAGCACCTTCACGCCATCCTTCTTCTTGTTCATGGCCATGAACTTCTCGCCTTCTTCCTTGTTGGCGCCATACTGCTTAAGCATGTTCTTGGTCTTGAGGGCGGCCATCTTAGCCTGGGCTATCTGCTGTGCGTCCATCATGCTGTAGAGACCTTTCTGACCCGTTGTGCCTGTAATGAAACCAGCCAGAAGGTTCTTCATGGAGATGGTCTTCGTGCTATCCTCGCCGAAGATCTCATGGTTGATGCCCTTCACCATCTGGTTTGCCACCTGCTGACCAATCTGGATACCGGCATAGTAGGCAGCCTTACCCTTGTCGTCGCCGGCTGCCGCACCGTCGTTCAGACCCTTGATGAACTGGTCCATATAAGTAGTGTCAATACCCATACGGCCTACGAGGTAATCCTTCAGGCCCTGAGACTGTACCATACCCATGGCATAGCTCAAAGTATCGACATCGGTCTTCAAGTTTGCCTTTGGGGTTGAATTACCGCAACTGTTGAATGTTACAGCTGCAATAGCCAGAACGGCTACAATTGTCAACTTTTTCATTTTCTGTTTATTGTTTTTGTTTGATTCTTGATTCTTTGTTTCCGGGCAATGCTCCGCAGGCCATTGTCTGCCACGGGCATGCCTTCTTCTTTCTTCCTCGGTTCTCCATCCTCCGTTGCCGAACCGACTACAGAACCTCAATAAGTTCCACATCGAACACGAGGGCAGAGTAAGGAGGTATCTGCTGGCCGGCTCCCTGCTCACCGTATCCCAGCTGATAGGGGATGAAGAAGCGATACTTGGCACCTTCCTGCATCAGCTGCACGCCCTCGGTCCATCCCTTGATAACCTGATTGAGACCGAACACGGCCGGCTCGCCACGCTGCACGCTGCTGTCGAAGAGAGTGCCGTCAATGAGCATTCCCTCGTAGTGGCAGCGCACTTGGTCGGCAGCCTTCGGCCTTTTACCGTTCCCCTCCTTCAGCACTTGATATTGTAATCCGCTGGGCAGAGTAACCACACCTTCTTTCTTACGGTTCTCCGCAAGGTAGCTCTCGCCCTGCTCACGGTTGGCCTGAAAGCGCTTGGCCGCGGAGGCACGCTGCTGCTGCTCCTGCTCCTGGAAAAAATTCTGTACCAATGTCTGCGCTTCCTGATCGCCAATCTCCGGTTTCTTGCCGGCGATGATGTCTTTGATGGCCCGGGCGAAATCATCGATGTTCAACTTCTGAGCACCCATATCAAGCAACTGCCTGCCGATGCCAAGACCTAAAGCGTAACTTACTTTGTCCATTTCCGAATATCTTTCTATGCTTTACGAATAATGTGCAAAGGTAACATTTTTCTCCGACTACCCGCACACAAATGAGAAAAAAATAAGTTTTTTAAGAATTATTGCCTATCTTTGCACAAGGAATCTAACTACTGGAATCATGAAGAAAATCGTATTTTTGACGGGTGCCGGCATGTCGGTGGAAAGCGGATTCAAGACTTTTCGGGGCAACGACGGGCTCTGGGAGGACTTTCCCGTAGAGCAAGTGGCATCGCACGGGGGATGGGAAGCCGACCCTACCCTGGTAACCAACTTCTATAACACGCTGCGCAAGAAGCTCTGGGCGGCGGCGCCCAACGAGGGGCACAGGCTCATCAGCCAGCTGGAGGCCGACTTCGAGGTAACGGTCGTAACGCAGAATGTGGACAACCTGCACGAGAAGGCGGGCTCCACAAGGGTCATCCATCTGCACGGCGAGCTCGCGAAGGTGTGCTCCAGCCGCGACCCCTATAACCCGCAGTATATACGGGAACTCGGCCCCGACGACTCCGACATCGCGCCGGGCAGCAAGGCCGGCGACGGTTCGCTGCTCCGCCCGTTCATCGTCTTCTTCGGCGAGAGCGTCCCGATGATAGAGCCTGCTGCCTTGGAAGCCGGCAAGGCCGATGTCTTCGTCATCATCGGAACCTCGCTCAATGTGTACCCCGCGGCCGGGCTGGTGAGGTATGTACGACCCGACTGTCCCGTATTCCTCATCGACCCCGACGATGTGGGCAGCGGAAGCTATCGCGACATCACGCACATTAAGAAAGGGGCAAGCGAAGGCATGAAAGAGCTTTGCGGCATTCTCAAGGAGATGAGATAGCCGCCCTGCCGGAACGACAGGCGTCCACGACTTTCCGTAGCCGTCTCCTCATGGCGGGCGCCCACTCTTTCTTCCGCTCGCAAAACACGCTTGCAGGACGCAGGGACTACCTCCGGAAGCATAGCGGGCGAGCCCTGCCTCTCCTAAAAGCAATAAACGGCTTGACAAAATCGGCGAGATTGAACGGCGGAATCGCCGATTTTGTCTGACGATTTCGCCGATTCCGTCTGGCTATCTGCCGCTAACGACCGCCCCGACAGTCATAAACGACCAGACCAAAGATGCCGGCAGCCGGGAGAAAGGAGTGTTGCCGACACCGCCGTCAGGTGTATTCCTTGGCCTCGCGCTCGCCCCGCAGCACGGCAAGGGCATTATTGGCGAGGGCCGAAAGCTCGTCCTCACCGGGATAACAATAGGTGGGGGCGAGGAATCCGATGCGCTGCCGCAGTCTGGAAACGACATATTCCTCGCGGGCCATGCCGCCCGTGAGCAGGATGGCATCTATCTTCCCGCACAGCACGGCAGCCTCGGCGCAGATGCATTTGGCCGTGTGATAGATCATGGCATCCACGATGAGCTCGGCATGCTTGTCGCCTCCGGCGATGCGGCGCTCTATCTCCTTCATGTCGTTAGTGCCCAGATGGGCGATGAGCCCGGCCTGCCCGGAGATGCGCTTCAGAAGTTCCTGCTCCGTGTATTTCCCGCTATAGCAGAGGCGCACGAGGTCGGCGGCAGGAAGCGAACCGGCCCTCTCGGGCGAGAATGGCCCCTCGCCGTCGAGCGCATTGTTGGCATCCACGGCTCTTCCATGGTCGTGGGCGGCGATGGAGATGCCCCCTCCGAGGTGGCAGATGATGAGATTCAGGTCCTCGTAGCGGCGCCCTATCTCGTTGGCAAACCTCCGTGCGATGGCTCGCTGGTTCAGGGCGTGCCAGATGCAGATGCGGTTCATGAGCGGAGAGCCTGATATCCGCGCCAGCGGCGACAGTTCGTCGACCACGCCGGGGTCGGCAATGAAGGCCTTGCAGTCGGGTATCTTCCGGGCTATGTCATAGGCTATGATGCAGCCGAGGTCGCAGACATGCTTGTGCACGGCGTGCCGGGTATCGTCAAGCATCTTCTTATTGATGGTGTAGACGCCGCCGGCAACGGGCTTGGCAAGGCCTCCCCTGCCGATAACGGCATCGAAGGTGAAAGGGATTTCCATGCGCTTGAGCTCGTTGATGACGAGGTCGCGGCGGAACTCATACTGATCGGTGGCTTCCTTGAAATGGCTCAGTTCCTCGACGGAGTGGCGTATCGTGCGGAGCATCACCGGCTTCACATCCTCATAGACAGCAATCTTGGTGGAAGTGGAGCCCGGGTTTATGACGAGTATATACATAGTTTTGGGAGATAAAGGTTAAATTTTCGGGGTGTCGGCTCTCATGGCTGCCAGCGCAATACTATAGAATTTGGTATCCTGACTGTCGGCCCGTGAGGGCATGACCACCGGCACCTGGGTTCCCTGGAGCACACAGGCCACCGACGAACGGGCAAAGAGCGTGATGACTTTATGGAACAAGTTGGCCGCCTCGATGTCGGGAAAGACGAGGGCATCGGCCTCTCCCCCGACAGGCGAGGAGAGGCTCTTGACGGCAAGGCTCTCGGGCGAGCAGGAGGTCTTCAGGTCAAGAGGCCCGTCGACGAGGCACTCCCCGAACTCGCCCCGCTCGGCTTTCCGGATGATATCGGCATATCCCGCCGTGAAGGGAAAGTGCCGGCCGTCTACCTTCTCGCTGCAATGAATGAGCGAGATCCTCGGCCTCTCGATGCCGAAAGCACGGCACAGCACGGCCAGATACCGCACCTGCTCAACCCGTTGTTCCTGCGTGGGATAGGGAATCACGGCGGCGTCGGTATAGAAGAGCAGTCTGGGATAGTCGGGAATGCCGGCGCACCCGATGTGGGTGAGCACATGTCCCGGTTCCAGGATTCCCTCTTCCTTGTCCAGAATGGCACGGAGAAGGATATCCGAGTTGATGAGCCCTTTCATCAGAATATCCGCCCCGCCCTCACGAATGAGGGCAATGGCCTTGCGGGCAGCCTCCATCGGGTCGGCTTCCTCGAAGAATACGGGGTCTGCGAAACCAAGCTCCGCGGCTTTCTTCACCGCTTCCCGGGTGGATTTGTCCCATGGACAGACCACGGCAACGCGTTTCCTTACCCCTCGTTCGGAAAGGTCTCCTATGAGTTGCTCAAAGTTTTTAATGTCTTTCATCTTGCCAAACCACAGATAAAAATTAACTTTTGTGTCCGGCTCCCTTTATGAGCCGTGTAGTATTTTGTGCAAATATAGCAAAAAAAACAATATCCCTTGGTTTTCTTCGAAAAAAAAATTACCTTTGCACCCACATCAAATACATCTATACATGAAGAAATTTCTCACATCCCTCTTTACCCTCTTACTGATATCATGGGGCGCTCAAGCCAAGGATTTTAATATCTCCTCACCCGACGGAAGGCTCAAGGCAACCGTAAAGGTGGCACAGACCGTGAGCTACACGCTTACCTACGACGGGCAAGCCATCCTGCAGCCGTCGCAGGTCTCGCTCAAGACGGCAGACGGGGCAACATGGGGCGTAAACTCTAAATTCAAGGGCAGCAAGAGCTCGCAGCACAAAGGCACCATCCAGGCTCTCTTCTATAAGAAGAATGTTGTCAGCGACGACTATCGCCAACTGTTGCTGCAGTTCGGAGGTTTCAACATTGTCTTCCGCGCTTACGATGAGGGGCTGGCCTACCGGTTCGTGTCCACTACGCAGAAGGAATTCAATGTGGAGGACGAACCCATCGAGTTCAACTTCGCCAAAGACTTCGGAACATGGACTCCCTATGTACGCGACAACCAGTCTCTGAAGGACATGTTGCACAACTCTTTTGAGAACAGCTACGACACTATCAGCATCTCGCAGTTCGACAAAAAACGGCTGGCGTTCCTCCCGCTCGTCGTGAAAGCCGACAACGGGGTGAGGATTATCATAGCCGAGTCGGATGTGGAAGACTATCCCTGCATGTTCCTCAAGAGCGGCAACCAGCCAACAGGGCTCAAATCGCTGTTCGCTCCCTACCCAAAGGAAGTAAGGCAGGGCGGCCATAATCAGCTCGAGCAGTTTGTTACAAAGACCGAGAACTACATTGCGAAATCAAGGGGCCCGCGCACCTTTCCATGGCGAATCATCGGCGTTTCGGCCAATGACGGGAATATCCTGAACAACGACATGGTCTATCGGCTGGCAGCGCCCTCCCGCCTCACCGACACCTCCTGGATCAAACCCGGCAAGGTTGCCTGGGAATGGTGGAACCACTGGGGGCTCTACAAGGTGAACTTCAAGGCCGGCATCAACACCCAGACCTATAAGTATTACATCGACTTCGCCGCACGACAGGGCATAGAATATGTCATTCTCGACGAGGGATGGGCCGTCAATAAAAAAGCCGACCTCTTTCAGATAGTGCCGGAAATAGACCTTCCGGACATCGTCCGGTATGCCAATGACAAAGGAGTGGGCATCATCCTATGGACCGGCTACAAGGCTTTCGACCGAGACATGGAAAAGGCCTGCAGGCACTTTTCGGAGATGGGAGTGAAGGGCTTCAAGATAGACTTTATGAATCGCAACGACGCGGAGTGCGTGGACTTCCACTACAGGGCGGCTAAGCTGGCAGCCAAATACCACCTCCTCTGCGATTTCCATGGCACTTTTGCCCCCACGGGACTCAATCGCACCTACCCGAATGTCATCAACTTCGAGGGCGTGAATGGCCAGGAGCAGAACAAATGGGCCACGATAAAGGAATACAATCAGGTTCAGTATGATGTAACCGTGCCTTTCGCCCGCATGTTCGCAGGGCAAATGGACTATACGCAGGGAGCCATGATCAACTCGACGAGGGAAACCTACGCTCCCAATAACTATCGTCCGATGAGTCAGGGAACCCGCTGTCATCAGCTTGCCGAATATGTGGTATTCTTCTCGCCGCTGAATATGCTCTGCGACAGCCCTACTCATTACGAGGAGAACCCAGAGTGCACGGAGTTCATCGCGCAGATTCCGGTGGTATGGGACGAGACCGTTCCACTGAAGAGTGAGATCGGGGAGTATGTCGCGGTGGCACGAAGAAGCGGACAGGAATGGTATGTCGGAGCCATCACCAACTGGACGCCGCGCGACCTTACGCTCGATCTCGGTCCGCTGAAAGTAGCCGGAAAGACGGCCACGGTCTATGAGGACGGCCCCAATGCACATATTTCCGCCGAGGACTGGGCGAAGAAAGATGTCCGGATTCCTGCCGACGGGAAGCTTCTGGTGCATCTTGCCCCTGGCGGCGGAGTGGCCATGACGATTTAAGGAAATATCTATGAGACAGCCTCCTATTGTCGTTGATGAAAACGGGGAGCTGTTCTCGTCAATATAAAAAACAAATCCCCAAAAGAATCCTGTTGCTGTTAAAAAAGCAAAACGAATAGGGGGATTTCATTTTTTTGAAGTTATGGTAACAAATAAGGACAAGGTCCCGCAGGATATTAAACAATAGGAAGAAAGAAAACGGTATATAATGACAAATATTGAATCCGGCAAGGATTTCGTTCATCAGCTCTACGAGTCGTGCCTATGCCATAAGGGGAATCAGGCTTTTTGCGTGGACGACACATTCTACACCTATGGGCAACTGGCTGCCCGGGTGGCCGCTATCCGCAGCGTTATCCGCAAGGAACCAGGCAAAACCATAGGTCTTGTAGCCAACGACGACATCGACACCTATGCCTCCATCCTCGCCCTGTGGATGGAAGGGAGGTGCTATGTACCGCTCCATCCCCTTCAACCTCTGGCAAGATGCATCGACATTATCGAGCAAGTGGGCATCACCGTCATTCTCGACTCAAGCGGGAACACCCGCTACGACCACCAGAAGGTGATTCATACCGCCTCCCTGCCAGAGACGGGAGCCCTCACCCCACCCACACAGAGCCTCGACGAAGAGGCCCTGGCCTACATCCTCTTCACTTCGGGAAGCACGGGAAGACCCAAGGGAGTGCCTGTCTCTTTCGGCAATCTGAAGGCTTTCATACATTCCTTTCATACCCTCGGCTTCCAATTAGACAAAGACGACCGATGCCTCCAGATGTTCGACCTCACCTTCGACCTCTCTGTGGGCAGCTATCTCCTGCCTCTCCTTCACGGGAGCTGTCTGTATACGGTGAAACCGGGAAAAGTGAAATGGCAGGAGGCGTTTCGCCTACTGGATGAGTATCAGCTCACTTCCGTGCTCATGGTGCCCTCCGTCATCCATTATCTCATCCCCTATCTTGACGAGCTCGAAGCCCCTCAGTTGCGCTATTCGCTTTTCTGCGGCGAGGCTCTTGACGCCAAGGAGACCGCCCTGTGGCAGCAGGCCGTTCCCAACGCAGAGGTCTGGAATGTATACGGACCTACCGAGGACACCATCTATTGCACGGCCTATCGTGTGCCCCGGACGGGGGTGAGGGAATGCAATGGCATCGTCAGCATCGGAAAGCCGATGCAGGGAGTGGATACGCTCATCGTTTCCCCTGGCCTGAAAGAGCTCCCCAAGGGCGAGAAAGGGGAACTCTGCCTTGCGGGGCGACAGCTCACGCCCGGCTACTGGAACAACGACGCGAAGAACGAAGAGGCCTTCTTCCGCCAGGATGGGGAACGATGGTATCTCACGGGAGACATCTGCGCCATGGACGAAGACGGCAACCTCCTCTACTACGGGCGTAAGGACTCGCAGGTGAAGATACAGGGCTACCGCATAGAACTCAGTGAGATAGAGTATGTGGCGCGCCGTTTCTATAAAGACAAGGTAGCCGTGGTAGCCGTTCCCGTCAAGGATTCGCACGACAATACGGTGATAGCCCTCGCCGCGGAGACGGAAGACGACCCGCGCGCCGACCAGCTCATCGACATGCTCAAGCAGTATCTGCCCGCCTACATGGTGCCCTCCAGCGTGGTGTGCATGCCGCATTTCCCACAGAACGCAAACAACAAAATAGACAGGAAAGCCATCAAACAACTCATAGAACAATAACGAGAAAATGGAAAAAGAAGAGATTTTGAAAGAACTCAACGGTATCTTCCGGACCGTGCTCAACCGTCAGGATCTGGAACTTGGGTATACAACCTCGGCCGACGATGTAGACGGCTGGGACTCTCTGGCCCACATGACGATTATCAGCGAGATAGAAAAACGATACGACATTCACTTCAAACTTCGGGACATCATCAAGCTCCATAGCATCGGCGACTTGTGCGACATCATCCTGAAAAAAACCGAAAGCAAGTAAGTCCGCAGCATCATGGAATTCATCTCAATACCGTTTGTGGCATGCATGGTACTCACTTTCGTGTTTTATTATGCCCGCACATCCCGTCGCTGGCAGCATATCGTATTGCTCGCGGCCAGTTGCGCCTTTATAGGATATTATCACCTTGCCTATTTCCTCACGGCAGCAGCGGTAACGATATTTACCTTTGTTGCAGGCCAATGGATTCACCGCTGGGTTAATACATCCCGAGCCACGCTGCTCCTATGGGCAAGCATCGCCGCGCTCGTAGGCTTCTGGCTCGTGGCAAGATACTGGTTCAGCCTCTTTCCGCTTGGCATTTCCTTCTACACCTTTCAGGCTCTGGCCTACCTCATAGAAGTTTATTGGGAGGAAGATCCCGAAGAGGATTTCTGGGATTTCTCGCTCTACATGATGCTGTTCGTGAAGTTCCTCTCCGGCCCTATCGAACGCTCCTTCGACCTCTTGCCGCAACTGAAGTCGGCAAAAGCCTTCGACTATCTGGCCGTAACCCGCGGACTGAAGCTCGTGGCATGGGGAGTATTCCTCAAACTCGTCATCGCCGACCGCATCTCGCCGTCGCTCGACCTCGTGCTCGACCATGTGCGCAGTTCCTCCGGCATGCAGCTCCTGGTGGCCACACTGCTGTATCCCTTGCAGCTGTATGCCGATTTTGCAGGCTACACCTGCATGGCGCTGGGATTGGGCCGGATGCTGGGATTCGACCTGAAACCCAACTTCGACCGGCCGTTTACCGCCCTGTCTACCGGCGAACTGTGGCGGCGGTGGCACATGACGCTCTCTTTCTGGGTGCGCGACTATGTGTTCACCCCCCTCAACGCTTCGCTCCGCCACTGGGGAAAAGCAGGAATCATCCTCGCCCTGCTGGCAACCTTCGTTACCATCGGCGTATGGCACGGAGCCGGGTGGACCTTCGCCCTCTATGGATTATTCCAAGGCGTGCTGGTCATCTACGAAACCCTGGCCTCCCGCCAGCGGGAATGGGTTCGGCAAAAAATGGGATCCAGGGCGTGGGCGGGGCTCATGATGGTGCGCACCTACCTGCTCTTCGCCCTCTCACTGCTGTTTTTCCGTGTGAAGGAAGTGGGCGATGTGTTTTATGCCTATGCCCATCTGTTCGACGGCCTGCAGTCGTCGGTCAAGGAATTGCGACTGGGCATGACCGACTCCGACTGGATTTCCTTCGGAGTGGCTGTGCTGCTCATGTTTCTCTTCGAGTTCTTCCATGCCCGCGGCGACCTTTTCGTGCGCAGCGAGAAGCTGTCTCCAGTCCTGCGATGGGCAGCCTATATAGGCGCGGTAATGATTATCTTCCTTTTCGGAGCCTTCGGAGTGGAGAACTTTATCTATGTTCAATTCTAAACGCAAGCCGATGAAACTCATACCCCTACATAGGTTTTATCTGAAATGCCTGTTGCTGGCATCCCCCTTTCTGCTGCTTCTGGGCATCTATGTGGCCGACGATCCTTTCATGGTGCTACGCAAATATACCGACTACGACCACAGTCGCGTTTGCCTGAGCGAGGGTGCTACGGCATGGACCAAATACAAGATGCTGCGCTCCGAGCGGCATTACGACTCCTTCATCATGGGCAACTCCTGCACCCGCAGTTTCCTTTGCTCCGACTGGAGCCAGTATATTCAGGGCAGTCCGTTCCGTCTTTTCTCCAACGCGGAGGGTCTCGGAGACATCTGCGTGAAGCTGGAAGCCCTCGGGAAGCAGCCCGCCCAGCCCGTGAACAACCTCCTCATCGTGGCCGACCTCAGCACCTTGGAGAACTATACGCCGCGCGGAGGCCTCATGCACATCATGCCCCCCGATGTTACGGGCAAGAGCTGGATGAGCTATCAGTCGGCGTTCCTGCAGGGATTCCTCACCCCGAAATTTCTCATTCCCTATCTGAAGTATCAGCTTACGGGCACTTTCGAAAAGTCGATGGAAGGTGTCATAGAAGAAGGGCCTGCCTCGCATGAACTCTACACCAATGACTATGTGCCCTTTCTGGAAGACAGCATCCGCCATGAGGGCGAACGCTTCTGGCAGCGGCGGATAGACTTGCGGAGGCTGGCGACCATCAGTCCCGGCACGGCTCCCAGCGTAATTCACCGCCCGCACATGGAAAAGCTGAGGGAGGTGGCCGCATTCTGCCAGCGCCACCACACCCGCCTGAAGTTCGTGCTCATACCGAACATTGAGCGGCAACGGATCAACCCGCACGATATCGACCGGCTGAAGCAGGTGCTGGGAGCGCAGAATGTCTGCGACTTCAGTGCCGACAGCACCCTGTCCGACTACCATAACTTCTACGACTGGGCGCACTTCAGGCTGAAAGTAGGCCGGTATATCATGAAAGAAATCTACAAGCCATAAAGCTTTATGCCGCCTCCGGCCCGGCAATCTCGGCGATTTCGTCCTGCGATTTCGGCGATTTCGTCGGACAAAATCGCCGAAATCGTCAAACGACCGATACCTCCCGTAAAAACCGAAAACACAAAAAAAACACCCGAAAAGATTTGGACATTCGAAAAAATTCCTATATTTGCAGAAGATAGACAGGGCCGGGACACACGGGAGCGAGCTCTCCTGAGACTCCGCGCTGCCGTCTATGCGAGGAGACAACACGATTTTTAACTAAACGAATGACGCCTATGGGAAGTTTTTTAGAGAACATATTGGACAGCGACATCGCAGGTCCTGTCCTTGAAAGAGCCAAAACCAAGCTCAAAGATGGAAAGATCGGACAAACCATTAGCAAGTTCGGCATCGATATCGAGAGTGCTGACCTTGGCCAGATGGCTAAGAGCGTGATCAGCGTAATCGGGCTTGCGGGCAAGTCGGTGAAAGGAAAATACGACGAAGTCGAGGAAGAAGAGAGTGTCGAAGAGACTGACGAAGAGGAAAGATCAACAACAACCGGGGAGGAATGAGCTATGGAGAAAATCATACAAGTGGTAAAGCTGATGGCCAAGACGGGCTTGTTCTTTGCCAGCGTCGACGGCATCTACCAGGAACGGGAGCGGCAATACATCGACGACTATGTGTCGGGAATCGAGCAAATCGGCGACATCACGCCGGAGCTGAAGGAGGAAGTCTACGAGGCGCTGAACCGGAAATTCACGCTCAACGAGATTATCCTCGACACCCGCAACCTGCTCGACGGATTCCATGAAGTGGAGCGCCTGTCGATCCTCAAGGGCATCAGGAGCTTCATTACCAAAGTGATGAATGTCGACGGACATGTACATCCGTTGGAACACGAGAACTACAAGCTCTGGAAACTGGCCTTCGGCCTGCAATAGAGCCTCATTTCCCTGCCCCGGGACGACCGCCCGGGGCAGGGAAAGCCACCTCCTGTCTCTTATACACATCTGACGCTGCCGACGAC
>CAUULA010000017.1:0-28320 GCA_963545855.1 uncultured Prevotella sp. | reverse complement strand
CGAGATGACGTCGAGTCTCGTGGGCTCGGAGATGTGTATAAGAGACAGATGCGAAAACTTTTCAAGCGGTTTTTAGGCCATATTTCACCTCTCCTGCCACCTTTTCTAATAAATGCTCCTGCCGGAGAGTACTTGCCAGCTGACAAAATCGGCGAAATCGCAGGACAAAATCGGCGGTTTCGTCGCACTATCCCGCCGATTTCGCCAGATCTGCGACAGCTTTCCATACCCACACTTATATACTGCCGCCAAACAAGAATTTGGCTCCATCAAAGCGGCGCCTCTCCAAAGGCAGGACAGACATACTTTTTTCTCAAAATAAAACGGGCATGAGAGGAATATCAAAAAAAAGTAGTATCTTTGCCATTGTAATCTAAATACCGGAAAGATGAATATATTCCCAATGACAATCAGCAACGGTGATACGGGCCGCACCGCACCCGTCTCAGCCAGGCACCCATACGACAACGAAAAACAAACATACCTATGAACAAGAAAATTATCATTGCGACCCTGTTGATTCTCAACGGCCTTTATCTCTGTGCACAACAACCCGGAAGACTGACGGCCTATGTGAATCCGATGATCGGCACGGGAGGCATGGGACATACCTTTCCCGGAGCATGTGCGCCGTTTGGCATCGTCCAGCTAAGTCCCGAGACCGACACCATTCCGCACAACATAAATGGCAAATACCAGCCGAAGGCCTATTCCTATTGCGCCGGTTACCAGTATGACGACACCTCGATAGTAGGCTTCTCACATACGCATCTAAGCGGCACGGGGCACAGCGACCTTGGCGACATCATGGTGATGCCGCAGACCGGAAAGCTGGTCTTGAATCCCGGCACCAAAGACAGTCCCGATGCGGGCTATCGGTGCCGATATTCACATGCCACAGAGAAAGCTTTCCCCGGATACTATGAAGTAACGCTAAGCGACAATCAGGTGCGCTGTCAGTTCACGGCCACTCCCCGGGTAGGAATTCACAAATACACTTTCCCGACAGGCACGGAAGAGCGCCTCATCATCGACCTTCTGCATGGAATCTACAACTACGACGGCAAGGTTTTGTGGAGCACCCTGCGGGTGGAAAACGACACCCTGCTCACCGGCATGCGCCTGACGAACGGATGGTCGCGTGGCAATTACACCTATTTTGCCATCTCTCTTTCGAAGCCGATTAAGGACTATGGGTATAAAGACATGAAAGAACCGAAATACAAAGGGTTCTGGAGGAAGTTCGACACCCATCACAACTTCCCTGAAATGGCAGGTCAGAGCATCGTAACTTACTTCAATTTCGAGAACGACGGACAGCCTCTCATCATGAAAGTAGCACTTTCCGGAGTAAGCACAAACGGGGCTTTAAAGAACTTAAGGTCAGAGACTTCAGGGAAATCTTTCGAGCAAATCGTCAGGGAGACCAATGAGGCATGGGAACAGGAATTAGGTATCTTGGAGTGTAGAGGAACCGCAGATCAGAAGACCATGCTCTACACCTCGCTCTATCATACGATGATCAACCCGTCGATTTACATGGATGCCGACCGCCAATACCGTGGCGTGGACGGCAATATACACACGGCAGACGACTTCGACAACTACACCATCTTCTCCGTATGGGACACTTATCGTGCGGAACACCCGCTGCTCGGACTGCTGAAGACCTCACGCAACACCGATATGGTCAAGTCGATGATTAAGCACCAGCAGCAGGAACGGCTTCACATGCTTCCTGTCTGGAGCCTGATGGGCAACGAGGGATGGTGTATGACGGGATATCATGCCGTAACCGTGGTTGCAGACGCACTTGTAAACGGTGCCGACCTTAATTCAGAGGAAGCGTTGAAAGCCATGGTGGAAACCTCAAACTGCAAGTATTTCCCAAGCGTGGAGAAATATCGCAGGCTGGGCTATGCTCCCTACGACAAGGATGCCACCGCAGCCTCCAACACCCTGGAATACTCGCTTGACGACTTCACCATCTATGCGGCGGCACATAAACTCGGAAATAAAACCGTTGCGGACGAATATGCCAAACGCGCCCTGTTTTACCGGAACACATTCGACCGGAAGGCCGGATTCGCCTCCCCCCGCTATGAGAACGGTAAATTCAAGGAGAATCTGGACCCCTATCAAACCTATGATGAAGGCTTCATAGAAGGCAATTCATGGAATTTCTCCTTCTCCGCACCGCAAGATGTCTATGGCCTGATGAACGAATTTGGCGGCGAGAGGATTTTCCAGAAGAAATTAGACCAGCTCTTCGAGATGAATCTTCCTGCCAAATACTACGAAGACAACGAAGACATCGAGGCGGAATGCCTGGTGGGGGGCTATGTGCACGGCAATGAGCCAAGCCATCACATACCTTATTTATATGCGTGGACGTCAGCTCCATGGAAGACGCAAAAATGGATGCGCACCATCATGAACCAGATGTACCGGAACGATATACGAGGACTGGGAGGCAACGACGACTGCGGGCAGATGTCGGCATGGTACATCTTCTCGGCCTTGGGCTTTTATCCGGTCTGTCCGGCTACCGGCCAATATGTGCTCGGAGCGCCCTACCTCCCCTATGCCAAGGTAACGCTTGAGAACGGAAAGGCCATAACTGTCATTGCAAAAAATGTAAGCGACAGGAATCGCTATGTGAAAAGCGTGAAGCTAAACGGACGCCCTTACAGCAAGCTTTATATCACCCATGAAGACTTGACAAAAGGGTGTACGATAGAATTCACCATGAGCAACAGGGCGAACAAGAACCGAGGCTTGGATCCGGAAGACAAGCCCTTCTCGCTGGGAAGATAAAAAAACAAGAGATTAGGAAATGAAAAGGACTCTTTTTTTATTGTTGCTAATCTTCGCCGCATATACACATGCCCGGCAGATAAAAGTATTGGCCATTGGCAACAGTTTCTCGGAGGATGCAGTAGAACAGTATTTGTGGCAATTGGCGGCCGCCCAAGGCGATACCCTTACCATCGGAAATGCCTATATTCCGGGATGTCCTATCGAGCGGCACTACAGCAACATCGTCGCCGGCGAGAAAGGATATGAGTACCGAAAAGTGGTAAATGGCAAGAAGAGCAACACCGGGAAAATGGGGCTAAGGCAGATTATCGAGGATGAGGCATGGGAAATCATCTCCCTGCAGCAGGCAAGTCATCTCTCCGGAATGCCCCCAACCTATGAGCACCTACAAGGACTAAAGGCCGAAGTATTAAAGTTTACCACCAATCCGAAGGTTGAAATTGTATGGCACCTCACATGGGCCTATGCCCATGATGCCACACACGAAGGCTTCAAGAGCTATGGCCGCAGCCAGCGGAGCATGTATGCGGCCATCCTGAATACGGCACGCCGGGAGGTTCCGAAGGCCGGCATCCGGCGCGTCATCCCTTCCGGCATTGCCATCCAGAATGCCCGTATGAAGATTGGTGACTACCTCAATCGGGACGGCTTCCACCTTTCTTATTCCTTAGGACGATATACAGCAGCCTGCACTTGGTGTGAATTCCTTACGGGAAAGTCAGTTGTCGGTAATCCTTACCATCCTTATACTATCTACAGAAAAGAAGCCCTGATTGCTCAAAAGGCGGCCCACAAAGCCATTAAGGTCAAAGTGTTATAACACAGGAATCCCCCTTTTTCGCTTTTGGGAAAGGGGGATTCCTGTGTCATTTATGCCCTCAGCGCCCTCATTGCATTAAGGACCGCCAATACCATCACTCCCACATCGGCAAACACAGCCATACCCATGGTTGCCAATCCGAAAGTAGCAAGGATGAGTACGGCCACCTTTACGGAGATGGCAAACACAACATTCTGACGCGCGATGCCGATTGTGCGACGGGCTATTTTTATGGCCGCAGCCAGCTTGGACGGCTTGTCGTCCATCAAAACCACATCGGCAGCCTCGATGGCGGCGTCAGAGCCAAGGCCTCCCATGGCTATTCCCACATCCGCACGCGCCAAGACCGGAGCATCATTGATGCCGTCGCCGACAAAAACAAGGGTCCTGCCGGCCGGCTTTGAGCGCAGGAGATTCTCAACCTTGGAAACTTTTTCGGCAGGAAGCAGTTCTGCCTGATACCCATCAAGCCCAAGGCGGGCAGCAACGGAGGCACCAACCTCCTGTCTGTCGCCAGTGAGCATGACCACTTTCTCCACTCCCAGATCCTTCAGACGGGCAATCGCTTCTTCGGAATCAGCCTTGACCTCGTCTGATATTACTATATGTCCGGCATATTCGCCATCAATGGAGACATGAATCGTAGTCCCCACCTGCTCTTTGCACTGCTCACATTCATGGATACGGGCACCCGAGGAAGCCATCATCTTCTCATTTCCCACGCATACCAACCTTCCATTAACCATGGCCCTTATACCGTGTCCGGCTACTTCCTCGACACTCTCCACCGAACATTTGTCTGCCTCTCCAGGGTAAGCCTGACGCAGAGCCGCGGCAATGGGATGAGTAGAATAGCGCTCTACATGTGCCGCCATATGCAAGAGTTCTGTGTCTGAAATCCTTTCAGGATGCACGGCATTGACCGAGAAAACGCCCTTGGTAAGTGTCCCGGTCTTATCGAACACCACGATTCCGGCTTTCGCAAGCGTCTCCATATAATTTCCACCCTTGATCAGTATCCCGCGACGAGCAGCCCCGCCAATTCCCCCAAAGAAGGTAAGAGGCACAGAAATGACCAGGGCGCATGGACAGGAGACCACCAAGAAGGTCAATGCCCGGTATAGCCAAACAGAGAAAGATCCGGTATAACTGTCTGCGAAGAACGGCGGAATGAACGCCAACGCAAGGGCGAGAAATACTACGATGGGAGTGTAGACACGGGCAAAACGGGTGATAAAGCTTTCGCTCTTCGACTTGCTTTCCCCTGCATTCTCCACAAGAGCGATGATCTTAGAGGCCGTAGACTCATTGAAAAGCTTGGTTGTTCTGATTTTAAGCACCCCGGAAATGTTTACGCACCCTGATACAACCTCATCTTCCGCGCCGACATCCCGAGGCAAGCTTTCGCCCGTCAAGGCAACCGTATTCAGACTCGAACGGCCCTCTACGACCACTCCATCCAAGGGAATCCGCTCTCCCGGGCGAACTATTATGCACTCTCCCACCCCGACCGTCTCTGGGGAAACCGACAACACTTCGCCATTGCGCTCCACATTGGCGGTATCCGGACGAATGTCCATCAAGTCGGATATCGAGTCGCGGCTCTTGTCTTCAGCATAATCTTCAAACAATTCCCCCACCTGAAAGAACAGCATTACAAACACCGCTTCGAGAAACTGGTTTTCCGCACCGGGCAGAAAACCTATCAGCAATGCACCCAGGGTCGCTATCGACATCAGGAAGTCCTCGTCGAAAGGGTCGCCCTCGCATATTCCCTCCCATGCTTCAGCTAATATGTCATAGCTGATCAGCAAGTAAGGGACGAGATAAACCATAAGAGTCTGCCACATCGGAAGATTCAGATTCTTCTCTACGAGCCATGCCCCGAAGAGAAGTATGGCTGTAATAATAATTCGCAATAGTTTCTTATTCATCTCTGTAGTTTCATTCTTTTTCAGATGCAAAGATACAAACTAAAAGACGCAACTCGGTTGCAAAGTTGTCGGCCCTCGTCTTTCGCGATATGGAAAGCCAGTAATTACATGACGAAACGGCCTGTTCGTTTGAGTGAAATAGGCCGTTTTAATTTCTTCCCAATCACCAAAGGATTAGAAGGAATAGGAAAAACCAATCGACATATACTCCTTCAACTGCCAATAGCCATGATTGTCTATGCGGGCAACGCCATCGTCAAACCGGGGATAAACAAACAGCTTGGTGGAAATCCACTTGTTAAACTGGAAAGTAAAGGTATTTTCCCACTCCAATTCAGCACGCTCATAGGTCGTATATCCATAAAGGCGGGTCTTCCAGCTGATGTTATCGCTGAACTTCCAGTTTAAGTCTATCGTAAACTGTGAACCGAAATCATGCAGTTGATGCTTGTCCTCCTCTATGCCATAGCGAGTAGCAAGTATGCTTCTATGCACATATTTAAAGTTATAGGCCAAAGGGGCAAGGTGAACAGTTCCCGTGAGACGCTTTTTCAGCCACGACACATTATAGTCCATACCGAGGGAGACATTCATCACGAAAGGCCCCATAAACTCAGTGGTAAGCTCGTCGGAATTACTCTTCCATTGTCTCACAAACTGGGTATAGCCCATCACCTGAGCCGTATAATACCATTTTTTCGAGGCCTGCAAACCGAGCTTGCTGGTAAGTCGGAGCAAGTTCTCACTGGTGCGGAAACTGTGTTTTGTGTCCTCGCGCGAGGTCTGGAAACCGAGTTTCATTTCCAACCGGTTGTCCCATTTCAGTTTCTGTTTATTATTATAGTCGGCATTCAGAGTTATCGACCCTACCATGGAATAGTTGCTTTCGCCACCTTTATACCAGTTCGATGAAACATAGTTTTGCAAGAATTGCAGATAATAGTCGCCCGAAAACGCCCAGAAGTCCGGCTTCAGGACGACCACATCCACTGGCGCAACATCAGGCTCAATGGCCTTGGGAGCCACCTGATCTACGATTTCAGGGGCATGATCTATATGAATAAGTTGTGCATCGACAGTACCCCCGATCTTATCAAGCTGTGTCTCTGTCCTCACAACAAGATCCGGACGGTTCAAATAAAGTCTCAGCATGGTCCTGTCGAGCGGAGTCGGAGCCTTGTCCAAGGAGAAGTTATTATGGGAAACACTCTTATAAAATGTCGGTGGAAGGAAAATGGAATTATACTCTATGCCGGGTTTGGAATCACCTAACTTCTCCCGCAAAAGCCGCTGTTTGGCAACATCTGAGAGCGTAGGATCTGCAAGCAGACTGTCCAATTTCCGCCGGAAAACATTGAGGGAATCCTCGTATTGGGACAAACGGACATGCCGCCTCCCCTTGCCAAAAGGGGATTGTGCGGAAACGGTAGACACTCCAAAACACAGGCTTAGAAACAGTAAATATTTAAACTTCATTATGATGAATTCAAAATTACGGCTGCAAAGTTAAGAAAAAAAATGGAAGAAAGAGCAAGGCTCGGATTAAAAAACAGAAATAGCTTGTTCTTTTCATATTTTTATAGTATCTTTGCAGCCTGAATTAAACATTTAAATATTGTGGCAGAAACAAAGTATATCTTCGTCACGGGCGGAGTGGTCTCGTCTCTTGGCAAGGGAATCATTTCCTCCTCTATTGGTAAGTTGCTTCAGGCAAGGGGTTATAATATTACCATTCAGAAATTCGACCCATACATCAATATCGACCCGGGCACGCTGAACCCTTATGAACATGGCGAATGCTATGTTACGGCCGACGGCATGGAGACCGACTTAGACCTTGGACACTATGAGCGCTTTACGGGTATTCAGACCACCAAAGCAAACTCCATGACGACCGGGCGGATATATAAAAGCGTCATTGACAAAGAGCGCCGTGGAGATTATCTCGGCAAAACGATTCAGGTAGTTCCGCATATTACAGACGAAATCAAGCGCAATATTAAACTGCTCGGCCAGAAATATCATTACGACTTTGTGATTACCGAGATTGGCGGCACCATCGGAGACATCGAGAGCGCACCCTTCATGGAAGCCATCCGACAAATGAAATGGGAACTGGGAAGGAATGCCGTCAATGTGCACCTCACCTATGTTCCTTATCTCAGGGCTGCTGGAGAACTGAAAACAAAACCTACCCAGCATAGTGTCAAGGAATTGCAAAGTGTGGGAATCCAACCTGACATACTGATTCTCCGTACAGAAATGCATCTTGAGGAGAATGTCCGCCGTAAGGTTGCGGCATTCTGCAATGTAGACTTCGATTGTGTCATCCAGAGCGAAGACCTCCCCAGCATCTATGAGGTGCCCGTAAACATGCAGGACCAGCGCCTTGATGCGGCCATTCTTAGAAAGATGGGAGAGCCTGTTGGCCCCACCCCGGAGTTAGGTCCGTGGAAAGCCTTTCTTGAAAGAAGAAAGAAAGCATCGGAGATAGTCAGCATCGGATTGGTCGGAAAATACGATCTGCAAGATGCCTACAAAAGTATTCGAGAGAGTCTTTCACATGCCGCAACCTATAATGACCGCAAGGTGAAGATCACTTATGTGAATTCCGAAGAGATAACAGAAGAGAATGTCGCGGAAAAGCTCAAGGGACAGGATGGAATCGTTATATGTCCGGGATTCGGACAGCGAGGTATAGAAGGTAAAATCGTTACAGCTCACTACACTCGCACTCATGACATCCCGACATTCGGAATCTGTCTCGGAATGCAGATGATGGTCATTGAATTCGCCCGAAATGTACTTGGATACATGGATGCGAACTCCCGAGAGATGGATGAGAAGACCCCGCACAATGTCATCGATATCATGGAAGAACAGAAAAACATCACGAATATGGGAGGAACCATGCGCCTTGGCCAATATGAGTGTATATTGAAACAAGGAACGAGAGTCTTTGACATTTACAAGAAAGAAAGTGTCCGCGAACGCCATCGCCATCGTTATGAATTCAATAGCAACTATGAGCAAGAGTTTGAGCGCAGCGGTATGATGTGCGTAGGCCATAATCCGGAAAGTGATTTGGTGGAAATCGTTGAGATTCCCGGATTAAAATGGTATATGGGAACACAGTTCCATCCGGAATATCAGAGCACGGTATTGAAGCCTCACCCGCTTTTCGTAAACTTTATTGAAACTGCTATAAGGAATCACAAATAAGATATGGATAAAAATACAATTATCGGCATCATCCTGATAGCCGTAGTACTGATAGGGTTCAGCTGGTGGAACCGGCCTTCTGAAGAAGAAGTCAAGGCTCAACAAGAACAGTTGGCAAAAGAAAAAGCAGCAAAAGCTCGGGCCGCCAAGACCGCACAGCTCCAAGCAAAGCAACAGCAAAAGGCCAAAGAGAGCATGGAGGAAGACACAACGGCTCTCTTCCACAACGCCCAGAAAGGCACCCCCCAAGATATAATCCTCAAGAATGGGAAAGTAGAACTGACGCTAAGCACGAAAGGGGCTACAGTTGAAAAGGCAGTCATAAAGAACTATATCTCTCACGAAAAGACCATCAAGACGAAGAGCAATGATGATGACAAAATGGATGTTACCCTTTTCGATGAGAAAGACCAATCCCTGAACTATACCTTTGCAACCAAGGAAGCCAACATCTCTACACAGGATTTATTCTTCCAGCCGTCAGAAGTAACGGACACGACGGTTGTTTTTACCGCCCAAACTGGTACTGATAAGACAATCCAGCTAAAGTATGCGCTCGGCAAAGACTACCTGCTCCACATGGAGATGAGCGTCAACAATATGAGCGATTTGTTTGCTCCGAACACATCTACGATGTTTGTAGACTGGTATGACAGATGCCGCCAGCAGGAAAAAGGATTCACATTTGAGAACCGTTATGCCACCCTCACCTATCATCAGGTTGCCGGCGGTACTGATTATCTAAGTGAAACATCAGAGAAAGTTGATGAGGTGATTGATGACAAAATCGACTGGGTTGCCTTCAAGAACCAATTCTTTTCGGCAGTGATGATAGCCAAGAACGACTTTGCGGAAAAGTCGCTCATGACATCAATTCCGCAAGACAAGGAATCGGGGTATTTAAAGAGCTATCGAGCCAAGATGAATACCTTCTTCGATCCGACCGGAAAGACCCCGTCTGAATTTGACTTTTATTATGGTCCCAACGATTTCCGCTTGTTGCAAAAGGTTGAAAACGAAAGCACATTCGGGAAAAACCTACAGATGCAACGCCTCGTTTATCTGGGCTGGCCGCTGTTCCGCATCATCAACCGCTGGTTTACCATCTATGTTTTTGACTGGCTAAGCAAAATCTTCCCGATGGGCGTTGTGCTCATTCTTATCACTCTGCTGCTCAAGGCCATCACCTATCCGATGGTCAAGAAGAGCTACATGAGTTCTGCGAAAATGCGCGTCTTGAAACCGAAACTCGATGAGGCGACAAGTCAATATAACAAGCCCGAAGATCAGATGCAGAAACAACAAGCAATGATGAGTGAATATGCCAAATATGGAGTTTCGCCATTAAGCGGTTGTCTGCCCATGCTGATTCAGATGCCAATCTGGATTGCCATGTTCAACTTTGTGCCTAACGCAATCCAACTGCGCGGACAAAGCTTCCTGTGGATGACGGATCTGAGCACTTACGACCCTGTTTTCGAGTGGGGAAAGAATATTCCGCTGATTGGAGACCATCTAAGTCTTACCTGCATTCTTTTCTGCATTGCCCAAATTCTTTATTCTTGGATGACAATGCGGCAGCAAAAAGACCAGATGGTTGGTGCTCAGGCTGACCAGATGAAGATGATGCAATGGATGATGTATTTAATGCCCTTGATGTTCTTCTTCATCTTCAATGATTATTCTTCCGGCCTCAACTTCTATTATTTCATAAGTCTTTTCTTCAGTGCCGCTATCATGTGGATTCTTCGCAAAACAACAAATGACGAAAAACTGCTGGCTATCTTAGAGACTAAATATAAGGAAAACCAGAACAATCCACAGAAGATGAAGGGACTCGCGGCGAGAATGCAGGCCATGCAGCAACAGCAGCTTGACATGCAGAAGAAAAGAGAGGAACTCGAACGCAAAAAGAACAAGCTTTATGGCAAATAAAATTATAACGCTGTTTGCGGTTCTCACATTGGGCTGCAACAGCATGCAAGCACAGACAATGATAGGCAAAAACAACATTAAGCTCTCGTCGGACCTTATGTCTCCGGAAGCTTTGTGGGCAATGGGAAGAATTGGCGGGGCACAAGTTTCGCCAGATGGGAAACAGGTGGTCTATCAGGTTTCCTATTACAGCGTAAAGGAAAACAGAAGCCATACCATGCTTTTCGTCCAGTCAACTAAGACTGGGAAACAAATTGCCAAGCCGACACAGCTTACTGCAGACGCAGAGAACGAGACAGATGCCGCATGGATTGAAGGCGGGCAAAAGATTGCCTTCCTCCGCGGAGGACAGCTCTGGAAGATGAATCCGGACGGAACCGACAGAGTAAAACTCTCCTCCTCCAAGATTGACATTGAGGGTTTCAAGTTCTCTCCCGATGGAAAACGGGTGCTTCTTATCAAAAGTCTGGAATACCATCAATCCATCCAAAAGAATCCGGAAGACCTCCCGAAAGCAACGGGCAGAGTCGTTACCGACCTCAACTACCGCCATTGGGATCATTATGTAGAATCGGTATCGCATCCCTTTATTGCCGAGGTTTCAGGAAGCAATGTCGGCGATGGAACCGATATCCTTGATGGAGAGCCTTATGAATCCCCCATGGCTCCATTCGGAGGTATAGAACAGCTTGATTGGAGCAGAGATTCCAAACAAGTGGCATACACCTGCAGGAAGAAGACCGGTGTCGACTACGCCATATCCACGGATGCTGACATTTACCTATATGATATAGAAACCAAGACCACGAGGAATCTTTGCAAGCCGGAAAACTATGTCGAGCCAGAGATCAATCCCACCAAGAGCATGCGGAATCAGGCCGTAAATCACCAGCATGGTGATATGAATGTGGGCTATGATGTCAATCCCAAGTTCTCGCCCGATGGCCAATATATAGCCTGGCAGAGCATGGCCCGCAATGGATACGAGAGCGATCGCAACCGCCTGTGTATCTATAACCTGTCTACCGGAGAAAAGAAATATGTAACGGAGAGTTTCGATTCCAATGTCGACGACTACTGCTGGGACAACGATTCCAAGTCTTTATATTTCATAGGAGTATGGCATGCGGTGGAAATGGTTTACCGGACCAACCTGAATGGCGAAGTAAAACAACTCACTGACGGCTGGTATGACTATGGCTCCGTACAAGTATTAGGTAACACCAAGCAGCTGCTTGTTGCCCGCCATTCATATCTGCACCCGGATGATCTCTTTGTGTTAACGCCCAATAAGAAAGAAAAGAAATCGGAGGTCATACAGATTACGGATGAGAACAAACACATTTTTGACCAGCTCGCAACTCCTGCCATACAGCAACGCTGGGTTAAGACGACAGACGGGAAGCAGGAACTCGTCTGGATTATCCTCCCGCCCCATTTTGACGCAAATAAGAAATATCCGGCCCTGCTCTTCTGCGAAGGCGGACCGCAAAGCCCTGTCTCACAGTTCTGGAGCTATCGTTGGAACATGTCGATCATGGCGGCACACGGCTATGTGGTAGTCGCCCCCAACCGCAGAGGTCTTCCGGGATTCGGAATGGAATGGAACGAAGCCGTCAGCCAAGACTGGACCGGACAGTGCATGAACGACTATCTGTCGGCCATTGACGATGCTGCCGCAAACCTCCCGTTCATTGACAAGGATCGCCTGGGGGCGGTGGGTGCCTCTTTCGGCGGCTTCTCGGTCTATTATCTTGCCGGACATCATGACAAGCGCTTCAAATGCTTTATCGCCCACGACGGTGCGTTCAACCTCGAATCGATGTATACTGATACAGAAGAGGCGTGGTTCTCCAATTGGGAATACGACGATGCCTATTGGAACAAAGACCTGACCGAGGCAGCAAGGCGCACCTATGAGAACTCTCCTCACAAGGCTGTCGACAAGTGGGACACCCCTATCCTGTGCATTCATGGGGAAAAGGATTACCGTATCAATGCCAATCAAGGCTTCGGAGCCTTTAATGCCGCCCGCATGAGAGGCATTCCTGCCGAACTCCTCATCTATCCGGACGAGAACCACTGGGTGTTAAAGCCCCAGAACGGCATCCTGTGGCAGCGCACATTCTTCAACTGGCTCGACCGTTGGTTGAAGAAATAAATCATGGGAATCATAACTTATCGGCTGAGAGAATAATACATATAAATATGACAGAACAAATCAAAAAAACACTGAGAGACTCGGCGCCCCTGCGCTGGACGGCCCTCCTCCTTCTGGCCCTGGCAATGTTTTGTGCCTATATCTTCATGGATATACTGTCTCCCATCAAAGACTTAATGCTAAGTGAGCGTGGGTGGAGTTCGACGGCATTTGGCACGATGCAAGGAGCCGAGACATTTCTGAATGTCTTCGTGTTCTTCCTGATCTTTGCAGGCATTATCCTCGACAAGATGGGCGTGCGCTTTACGGCCCTGCTTTCCGGCGCTGTGATGCTCGTGGGGGCAATCATCAAGTATTATGCCATCAGCGAAAGCTTTATGGGCAGCGGACTTGAAACTTGGTTTACCAACAATCTCAACCATATTCCCGTATTCGAGCAACTGGGGGTTTCCCCGTTCTATGAGGGCATGCCCGCCTCCGCCAAGCTCGCAGCCTGCGGCTTTATGATTTTCGGCTGCGGTGTAGAAATGGGCGGCATCACGGTCTCTCGCGGAATCGTGAAGTGGTTCAAGGGCCGTGAAATGGCGCTGGCCATGGGGTCAGAGATGGCGTTGGCTCGTCTCGGCGTAGCCACCTGCATGATATTCTCACCCTTCTTTGCAAAGCTGGGCGGTAATATAGATGTATCCCGCTCCGTGGCATTCGGTGTCGTCTTGCTGTGCATAGCCCTGATCATGTTTGTGGTCTACTTCTTCATGGACAAGAAGCTGGACGCTCAGACCGGCGAGGCCGAAGAGAAAGACGATTCGTTTAAAATCAGTGATATCGGTCAGATTCTGACCAGCAGCGGGTTCTGGCTGGTCTCCCTGCTCTGCGTGCTTTACTATTCTGCCATATTCCCCTTCCAGAAATATGCCGTAAACATGTTGCAGTGTAACCTTACATTCACCGAGATACCTGCGGATTCATTCTGGAATTCCACCTCTATTACCATTATCCAGTATGTAATCATGCTCGTCGTGGCGGCAACAGCCTTCATGTTTAACTTCATGAAGAACAAGACGGTGAAGTATAGCATACTGTGTCTTTCGGTTCTGGCACTCATCACCTATTGCTATATGGGCTACATGCGCCAGTCGGCAGAATCCATTTTTGCGGTATTTCCCTTGCTCGCCGTGGGCATTACTCCTATTCTTGGCAACTATGTCGATCATAAAGGCAAGGCCGCGTCCATGCTCGTATTAGGCTCACTGCTGCTAATCGCGTGCCATCTCACATTCGCCTTTGTCCTTCCGGCATTTAAAGGCAGCCAGATTGGCGGGGTAATCGTCGCCTATCTGACAATCTTGGTACTTGGCGCATCGTTCTCATTGGTGCCCGCCTCCTTGTGGCCAAGCGTGCCTAAACTTGTCGATTCGAAAGTTATCGGTTCAGCCTATGCCCTTATCTTCTGGATTCAGAACATCGGTCTGTGGTTGTTCCCGCTATTGATTGGCAAGGCATTGGACAAGACCAATCCGGGCGTAACAGATGCCACTCAACTCAACTACACGGCTCCCTTGATCATGCTTGCCGGCCTCGGTGTCGCTGCCTTGATTATCGGACTGATTCTCAAGGCTGTAGATAAGAAGAAAGGACTTGGCCTTGAAGAGCCGAATATCAAGTAGTTCATTCACGGAATCAGGACAGAACACCCTCTTCCAAATAATAACAAGAGGATGTGCCAGGGGGCTTTGATAGAATTACCAGTTACTGGTAACCGTGTTACAAGCCGCTTGTAATGTCGTTACCAGCAATTGGTAACAGGTTTACAAGCCGTTTGTAACACAATCCGCAGCCCTCCCGGCATCTCCTTCTTATTACCAATCAGGTTAAATTTTGCATGAAGACCAAGCCTAACGAGTCCCCTTTCAAGAGATGGGCCGTACTGATTCTCGTGGCCATCGTCATGATGATGGGGTATGTTTTCTGGGATATCGTGTCGCCGATATCCACCCAGGTCAGGGCTCCCATCAGCGAAGGAGGCATGGGATGGACGGCTGCCGAATACGGATTCTATGCCGGCAGCTATTCCATCTTCAACATCTTCCTGCTGATGCTGTTCTTCGGGGGCATCATCCTTGACAGGTGCGGCATCCGATTTACCGGTTTACTCGCAACCGGCACCATGCTTCTTGGAGCCTTGATCAATTATTATGCATTGACAAGGATTTCCCCGGATACATATATCGATTTATCTTTCACGCTATTCGGGTTGGTTCCTGAGCACGCCAAGATTCAGGTACTCGTCTCGGCTCTGGGTTTCGGACTTTTTGGAATGGGATGCGACATAACGGGGATAACCATATCCAAGATTGTTACCAAATGGTTTACGGGCTACGAACTGGCTTCTGCAATGGGCATACAAGTGGCATTAGCCCGCCTTGGCACCACCTCGGCCCTAAGCTTCAGCCCGCTCATAGCACAGTCGTTCGGGATTTCGGCACCGGTCTTAGGCGGAGCACTTCTCCTGTTATTTGGTTTTTTACTCTTCGGTATCTATGTCTTTATTGACAAGAAATTTGACAAATCCCTCAATGATCATGCGGCAGCCAGCCAGAAGAAGGATGTTGCAAAAGGAGAAAGCTTCTCGTTCCGAGACTTTGTCATCGTGCTGAAGAACCCTGGCTTTTGGCTGATTGCCATCCTCTGCGTGTTTTTTTATAGTTCCATTCGCCCGTTTATGAAATTTGCCACAGACCTGCTGATTAACAAGTTCGCCGTCGTCGATACTTCTGCGGGCTGGATTGTTGCCGCTATTCCATATAGCACGATTATACTGACCCCACTGTTTGGAAGTATCTATGACAAGATCGGACACGGCGCAAAGCTGATGCTTATAGGCTGTATTATCATCACGGTCTCACACTTCACCATGGCATTGCCCTTTATCAACACAAGCTGGTTTGCGCTTGGAGTCATGATTCTCGTGGGCATAGCTTTCTCCATGGTGCCCAGCATCATGTGGCCCAGCGTGCCCAAGCTTGTACCATTAAGACAGTTGGGAACGGCCTACAGCATCATTTACTATATCCAGAACCTCGGGTTGATGCTCGTTCCGGTGTGGGTGGGAAACATTATCGATGAGAACACGAATCCCGCCACGGGACATGTTGACTATCTCACACCCATGTTGGTTTTTGCCGGCCTCGGAATTGCGGCAAGTGTTGTTGCAGCTCTCCTGCTATTTATGGACAAGAGAAAACATTACGGGCTACAAAAGGCAAATATCGTCGTGAAATGATACTCGCATAAACATAACTCCCTGATATCACTTGATACCAGGGAGCCTGTTTTCTATATGAAGAGAACCCTACTGAGTAACCCGTTCGAGCCACTTCACCATTCCAAGCATTACCCCCATTGAAATAAGGCATACAACAAGGAATACGCTCCAGCACTGCCACAACGGCATCTTGTTGTACATCAACGGCCCTATCCAGATAAGCAGGTTGCCAACGGCCGTAGCTCCAAGCCACAAGCCCTGGCATACGCCTTGCAGGTGTTTGGGAGCCACCTTGGAAACAAAACTCAGGCCAAGCGGGGAGATAAAGAGCTCTGCGACGGTAAGGAAGAAATAGGTAACGATAAGAACCCATGGTCCAGCCTTGAGAGCCTCCTTAGCCGTAACATCCATTGCCTTAAACTCCTCACCCGACGGATAGCCGCTGGCATAAGAGTAAATCGACAGGAACAGATAAGCCAGACCGGCAATAAACATACCATAGGCAATCTTTCTCGGTGTGGAAATAGCATGTCCTGCAGCCGTCAGTTTAGAGAAAATCCACATGATGATGGGCGTAAGCACTATCACGAAAAATGGATTCACAGCCTGCCATATTTCGGGAGCAATGGAGTCGGTCTTTACAAAATCTCGGGCAAAAACAGAAAGAGACTGCCCGTTCTGGTGGAATGAGAACCAGAAGAAGATAGCGATACCGAGTACGGCAAACAGGGCATACATACGCTGCTTGATTTCCTTTGCCATGGCCACTTTTTCTTCGGGGGTATAATCGACAGCCTCTGCCGCAGACTTCTTTTCAGGAATCGGGAACTTCTTCTTAAAGCTTATAAAAATCACAAGCGAGATGAGCATGGCTATTACAGAAGCAATGAACGAATAGTGAACTCCTGTATTGAACACCTCTAGATAATTGGTACAAGCATTCGCCATATCACCCGCATTACCGCCAACATCGGTCATCAGTTTGGTTAGATTGGCCGCTTCCTCGCTACCCATCACTTTACCTTCAACAAACTTATGGCAAAGGGCTGGAAGTTCCGCATTATAGAGCAGTCCCTTGGTTCCCAACCACCATTGGCGGAGATAAGGAGCAATGAAGGGAGCTACGAGACCTCCAATATTAATAAACACATAGAAAATCTGGAAACCGCTATCGCGCTTTCCCTGAACAGCCTTTAAGGCTTCAGGACCTTTCCGTGCAGCCTCGGCTTCAAAGTTGTCGTACATCTGACCGACAATCGCCTGGAGATTGCCTTTGAACAAGCCATTGCCGAAAGCAATAAGCAACAAAGCGAAACAGGTAAACGGCAGCAACCAACTAATATTGGCAGCCGTAGACATAATGGGGAAAGAAAGCAACACATACCCAGATGCCATGACGACAAGTCCTGCCATGATCGTACCTTTATAATTCTGTGTGCGGTCGGCAATGATACCCCCCACAAGACTTAGCACATAGATAAGTGCATAAAACACGGAATAGATAATACCACTGGTTTCATCGCTTAACCCAAACTTAGAGCAAAGGAAAAGCAATAAAACGGCATTCATGATGTAATACCCGAAGCGCTCACCCATATTACTGAGAGCCGCAGGAATAAGTCCTGTTGGATGATTTTTAAACATAATATTATGATTTTAGTTAATGATTATTCTTCTTTGCCCTCGTAATGTCAAACAGATAGGTTAATTTGACAAGTATATTTCCGAAATTAGAACTGCCAAAATAATCCCTCTTGGTGTCGCCGTAGATATTTCCTAATCCATAGTAGTAGCGCGCTTCAAGAAGAATATGACCGGCTCTGGGTATGCTGTATTCCGCGCCAAGACCAAGGGCAATGCCATAGTCGAATTTGTTTTCTACAGCCATGGTGTCCTGCGCCACTACCGAGGTGGCCCTGTCTGCTATGTTCCGCTGGGCAAGATTGAAATTCATCGAAGTGCTCTCGTCAAGATACACACCGAACTGCGGTCCCAGATTGAGAAAGAAATTGAACCCTTTGTCCTCCTTTCCCCATGCCAGATGAGCCATTACAGGTATCTGAATATAGTTAATCGTACGGCTATATTTTTCTGCCATTCCTGTTATCGCATTAATTACGGGCTTGTCCTCGCGGGTCAGGATGTTCTCCTTCCAGCCGATAGACGCATAATTGATTTCGGCATAGACTGATGCTATTGTCTTAAAATATTTTTCGCAAACATAACGGAAAGACAGACCGCCCGTCATGCCTCCATGCATTTTTTGGGGAACTTCAGGCGTAAAACTAATATTGCTAAGCGCATATCCCCCATTGATACCTACAGAAAAGCCGTTCCTATGCTCCCCTATTTGCGCCTGAGCTACCATAGGAAGCAAAAACAATATATATAATAATGCACTTTTCATCTAATAAGTGAGGGACTCTATAGTTTTATTATTCTTATAATGGATGAGCTGGAAACTCTCATTCTGCATGCCGCCGTTTCCTTGCCTTACAAAATAATATGGTGTTTGTACTGGCGCTGAAGAGCCCTTTCCCTTTTCTCCCTTGAAGTTTTTACCATATTTATGTAATCCCTGAAGGAAGAACTGAGCCTGGTCATATCCTGTAAAGGCAAAGCGAGGAATGGCATGTTGCATCTCCACACCAAACCATTGATGGAATTTCTTTTCCAACTGTTGTGTTTTCCATGACATCGGGTTATAATAAAAGGTCGTGGGAATATAGGTGTCAAATGTATAGAAATTGTCAAGAGCATACCTCGTATACATCAGCCACTCTGTATACCCGAACATCGAAATCCTGACTTGTGGGTTATTAGCCCTGAAACCATTTAGCTTCTGAAAAGCAATGTTCAACTCCGGAGACCGACTGGTATTAAGCACTACAACATTAGGCTGGGTACGAGAGAATGCCTTTGCAAACATTTCCTCCGATGACTCAAGGTTGGTAATGCTGTATTTGACACCTTTCTGTTCAAGCTGATTGCGCAAACCAAATGTAAAAGCTCCCTTTGTTGAGTTCTTGTCATTGCAATCTATGAAAATCGGATGACACGCCTTGAAATGTTCTAAAAACGCCTTAATAGCATCATTGTTCAGTTTGCTCCCGGTTTGATAAACCTGAAATATATTTGGATTACGAGTAACCTCATCGCTTGCTATAGAAAATGGGATGACCATTCTGATATCATTCTGAGCACAAAAATCGCCTAATGCCTTTACCTGCGGTGTATAAAGGGGGCCAAAAATAATATCAAGATTCTTGACTTCAGGATTCAGAAGAGTCTGTCGGATATCAGCATCAACAGGGACATTCCATGTATGAATCTCAGAAGAAATCCCTTGTGCTTTCAAATCTTCAATAGCAAGAAGAAAGCCGCGATAATACTCTATCATCCGACGGCCATCCCCATCCCGATCATGCAAAGGAAGCATGATGCCCACACGAATCTCACGATTACGGGTATCTGGCTTCACTGCTGCAACAGGAGCTGGCTTCTGAGAGCTTTGCACTTGAGGTCTTGCGAAAGGAATGAATATTGTATCATCTTTCTTTAGGTTATAGTTTTCTCTCTTCATTTCCGGATTTGCATCCTTCAGTTCATCAAGCGTAATGCCATATTTCTGGGCAATACTGTACATCGTATCCTTTTTCTTAACCTTGTATAAATCTTGCCATTGATTGACTTGGGCATAAGATATGCTACCAATAAGTAGCATCGCTCCCACTAACATATATCTAATATACCGCATCATCATTCATATAGAATTATATATTCACTTGCAAAAATACAAAAAATATCTAATCTCTCATCAATAATCGACATTCTTTTTGTAACTTTGCATGAATATTTTGAAAGAAAAAATCGAAATGAAACAAATATTAGTTTTCTGGATAAGCCTCTTTGCCATAGGAAGCATTGCTGCACAAACACCAAGCATAGCACCTTCGGCCATTTTTTCCGATTCGGAAGACAATGAAACCAGCGACAACAGATTCAGCGGTTCTGCACCCGTAACTGCTCGTTTTTCAGCAAATCCATCGGAGGTAGGAGACTATTCCCCCCATTATGAGTGGCGCTTCTATACAGAGGGGAACGCAGAAACTCCTTATCTTATCCGCTATGAGGAAAACACCAGCTACACTTTCACTCGGTCAGGGGTGCATTATATTGTCTGCTACGCCACTTTCACGAAAGGAGCCGATATCATATCATTCACCCAGGAATATTGGCAAAGCACAGGAGCTTTTCAAGTCTCGATTTCTGAGAGTAAACTCGAAATGCCGAATGCTTTTTCTCCCAACGGTGATGGAATCAATGATATTTACAAGGCAAAAAGCGGTTACCAAAGTATCATAGAGTTTCATGGATATATCTTTAACCGCTGGGGACAGAAACTGTATGACTGGACAGATATCAACGGCGGTTGGGATGGCAGATACAAAGGAAAAGAGGTGAAGCAAGGGGTGTACTTTTGCCTTGTCAAAGCCAAAGGTGCTGACGGCCGTGAATTTCATATAAAGCGCGATGTCAATCTCCTCCGGGGATATACAGAAAGAAGCAGGACTAAATATTGAATTGCGGAAACGATTTTAAGCTTTGGCCGTAACCGGAAAAAAAAGTAAAAAGCCGCTGCCAAAGACAACAAAGACGGATTTTTACTTTTCCGTTTAAGGCAATAAGGAATATGGAAAGAGAAGACAAAAAGATTAATGTATGGGGAGCCCGTGTGCACAATCTTAAGAATGTGGATGTAGAAATTCCCCGTAACTCACTTACTGTAATAACAGGCCTATCTGGTTCCGGCAAGTCCTCGTTGGCTTTTGACACTATATTTGCCGAAGGACAACGGCGGTATATAGAGACTTTCTCGGCCTATGCCCGCAACTTTCTTGGCAATCTGGAGCGACCGGATGTCGACAAAATCACGGGGCTGAGTCCCGTTATCAGTATAGAGCAAAAGACCACGAATAAAAATCCTCGCTCCACCGTGGGTACGACAACGGAGATTTACGATTACCTCCGTCTTCTCTATGCCCGAGCCGGAACTGCATACAGCTATCTCTCTGGTGAAAAGATGGTGAAATATACCGAAGAAAAAGTACTTGAGATGATTCTTGACGAGTATAACGGAAAGTCAATCTATATCCTTGCTCCACTTGTTCGTCAGAGGAAAGGACACTATCGGGAACTCTTTGAGTCTATGCGCAGAAAGGGTTATCTTTATATTCGTGTAGATGGAGAAATCCTGGAAATCGCCCGAGGCATGAAAGTTGACCGTTACAAGAATCACAATATTGAGGTCGTAATCGACAAGCTCCAAGTTCATGGAAAGGATGATGAACGCTTGAAGAAGAGTGTTCGGATTGCCATGAAACAAGGTGATGGGGCGCTCATGATAATGGATAAAGACAGCGGGGAAATCAGAAATTTTTCAAAACGACTGATGGATCCTGTTACGGGAATTTCCTATGGAGAGCCTGCCCCTAACCTATTCTCTTTTAATTCGCCAGAAGGTGCATGCCCATATTGCAAAGGACTGGGGCGCGTAAACGAAATAGATTTGAAAAAGGTAATACCTAACGACAGTCTTAGCATTCATGACGGAGCCATTACTCCATTAGGAAAATATAAAAACCAGATGATTTTCTGGCAGATAGACTCTATCCTTCATAAATATGAATTGAATATCAAGACACCAGTAAAGGATATTCCTAAGGATGCAATGGAAGAAATACTTTATGGTTCGCTAGAAAATATACGAATCTCGAAAGACCTGATCAAGACATCCAGCGACTATTTTGTAACTTTTGATGGCGTTGTAAAATATCTGTACAATGTGATGGAAAGCGACGATTCCGCATCAGGACAGAAATGGGCAGAACAATTTATGGCCACGACAGAGTGCCCAGAATGCCATGGCCAAAGACTTAAACGCGAGTCGCTCTCCTACAAAATATGGGATAAGAATATATCTGAGGTCGCCAACCTGGATATGACCGACCTTAAGAATTGGCTCGATTATGTTGAGGAACATCTCGAAATACAAAAACAACAGATTGCCACTGAAATAGTGAAAGAACTTCG
Organism: uncultured Prevotella sp.; assembly: GCA_963545855.1. Lineage (GTDB taxonomy): Bacteria > Bacteroidota > Bacteroidia > Bacteroidales > Bacteroidaceae > Prevotella. The sequence continues at coordinate 6,070 of CAUULA010000017.1, read as the reverse complement.
GTCTCGTGTTGACTTCTTATTGGAAGTAGGTCTGGATTATCTGGCCCTGGACAGGCAATCAGCCTCGCTTTCCGGAGGTGAGAGCCAACGCATCCGTCTTGCAACTCAAATCGGGAGTCAGCTTGTGAATGTACTGTATATTCTTGACGAGCCTTCCATTGGCTTACATCAACGAGATAACGAGCGACTGATAAAATCCTTAAAAGAACTTCGCGACATAGGGAATACCGTTATCGTTGTAGAACACGACGAAGATATGATGCGAGCGGCTGACTGGATTATAGACATCGGCCCGAAAGCTGGGCGCAAAGGTGGACAAGTTGTATTTCAGGGAAGACCTGCCGACATGCTCAAAACCTCAACTATCACTGCCCAGTATCTTAACGGGAAGCGTAATATCGCTATTCCATCGGAACGGAGAAAAGGAAATGGAAAGAAGATCTTACTTCATGGATGCAGAGGCAACAATCTGAAGAATATCGATGTTGTATTCCCGCTTGGTAAGCTAATTGTTGTTACAGGAGTTTCCGGTTCCGGGAAATCCACTTTAATCAACGAAACTCTCCAGCCCATACTCTCCCATCATTTTTATCGATCTCTCAAAAAACCGATGCCATATGACTCCATTGAAGGAATTGAGAATATAGATAAGGTCGTGAATGTCGATCAAAGTCCTATTGGGCGCACTCCCCGATCTAATCCTGCCACCTATACTGGTGTATTTTCTGATATCCGTAGCCTATATGTAAATCTTCCTGAAGCAAAGATTCGCGGGTATAAGCCTGGAAGATTTTCATTTAATGTAAAAGGTGGAAGGTGTGAAGCTTGTGGAGGTAATGGTTACAAGACTATAGAAATGAACTTTCTGCCTGATGTAATGGTACCATGTGAAGTTTGTCACGGCAAACGCTATAACCGGGAAACCCTTGAGGTCAGGTTTAAGGGGAAATCCATTGCCGATGTGCTCGACATGACCATAAACCAAGCGGTAGAATTCTTTGAGAATGTCCCTAATATTCTTCAAAAAATAAAGACCCTCCAAGATGTAGGATTAGGATATATCAAACTTGGTCAGTCGAGTACAACTCTCTCTGGCGGTGAAAGTCAACGGGTAAAACTTGCGACAGAACTATCTAAAAGGGATACTGGTAAAACTCTGTATATTCTTGATGAGCCAACCACAGGACTTCACTTTGAAGATATTCGCATTTTAATGGATGTCTTGCAAAAACTTGCAGACAGAGGGAATACCGTTATTATAATAGAACATAATCTGGATGTAATAAAGCTGGCAGATTATATCATTGATATGGGGCCGAAAGGTGGTCGCGAAGGTGGTCAGGTTCTAAGTACTGGCACACCTGAAAATGTCACTAAAAGTCAAAAAGGTTATACTCCTGATTTTCTGAAACGAGCTTTAAAACAGAAAGGATAACCCCATGTATATAAATATATTAAAGTAGTTCAACCTTACCTCCTATTGTCGCCTCAAAGTAGGGCGGCTCATCGCGAAGGGATATATTATCATAAATGAATTCAGCAACTATGGTATCTTTGCCATCCGGTATAACCAGCCCCATTTTGCCATCCTTTTCCGCAATAACAGGGAGTAACTGAAGATCGTCAACATATACATAAGGAGTACGAAGAAAATCGTAAAAAGCATGCACTAGAATGTTCCCCTCATGGTCTTTCATGCCAAATTTGCCGTTTTCTTCATACACCTCGTGATAACGAATATACTTATCTTTAATGCGACTGAGATAATAGGCCATACGCTCCTTGTCATTAACAAGTTTTAGCATATAGCTAAAAGTATCACAATAATTTGCAATAGCCCTGGCAAGTACGATCTTGAAATCCAAACCATCAAGCACCTTGCGATTAAGGTCTATATACAAAGCTATGGCGCGCTCTTTCTCTGACTGCGACAAATCTTTGAGACGCTCTTCGAAACGGTCCATAATAGATTTTGAGCCCGACATGCCTTTAATATAACGGTGAATCTGCCGAGCCATCTCCTTACATACAAATTTATCTATCTGTATTTCTTCTATTGGGTCGGCAAACTTTCTGTCAAAATTCTCCTGTGTAATCATAGGCGTCCTCCATCTGCTTCAAAGATAAGGCTTTTTCAAGAATTAACAAAATTATTTCTTCTTTAATTTCAGTTTGGGTATTTTTATTTTCTGACCTTCTGCCAATTCCTTAACCCCATCATTTACGGCCTCAACATAGCATTCCATACCTGGTCCAAGATGGTTTTTACTAATCGACTTTAATGTCTGTCCTCTGCGAACAGTAACAATTTGGTCTATACCTATAATATTATAGGCCCCGGTGCGAACACGCGGATCTTTATCATATAGAGTTGCCCGAGAAGGCTCTTCCACTCTTGCAGCTTTCTTTGGCGAGGCTTGCTGGACTTGTCCTGTAGCAACCTTTCCTGTCATAGGTGACTTTTCCAATGAGGATTTTGAAACGGGCCGAGAAACGGTTTTCTTCGTCTTATTTGCCGCAATAGCAGACTGTTTCCGTGGCTCGATCTTTCTTGACTGAACAGACGCCTCCTGTTTTACATTATTTATATGTATTTGCGTCAGCAAATATTCTATTCGATTGTCTCGTTGCTTCAACTGATTAGATACATAAATGGAAGCTCCAATGAATAACAACAATAGAACCGCTGCTGTAATACCAAAAATATTTGTGAGGCGCTTAAACTGTGAGACTTGATCTCGAAGTAATTCATTCGCAGATACAAGTACTTCATTCTCTGCATTTATCCGATCCTCGGTCCATTTTTCTTGGATTATAGCTTCTGGTTCTTGTGAATCCCTTTGCGCTTTAATATCAGCACTATCGGTAAAGTCTAATAACGGGGTAGCCGAAGCTGCATTCTCCATAGGAGCTTGGTTTTCTTCTAACATTGACTTGTTTTCTGAATTCATAATCAAAGCGGACGAAAGTCCCACCTCAACTTGTTCGGTCAAAGCATCATTTAGGACTGGCTCCTCCACTCTCTCTTCTATATTCATTAGAACTGATGGCTTGTCCGCCGCTGTCATTTCATCTGACTCATCTAACTCCATAGCCCCGGCACTATTGTATTCTTGAGGCTCATCCAAATCAGACATATCCACTTTATCATTCAAGGCAACCGTTTCGAATGAAGCAAATGGCCTGTTTACCAAATCCCGTAGCCCCGCATCGGGGATATATGAAATTTTCTCGCGTCCCGCAATTTTGATTGGCTCACCTGTGTTCACATCAATGCTTTTGCGAGCACTCACACTCTGAACTTTAAAAGTCCCCAGTCCTTTAATCTTCACGAATTTTTCATAGCGGAGGGCGTCATTAAGCACATCCACCATCTGAGAGACAAATCTGTCTGCAGCATCTTGACTCAAACCATGTCGCTGCGCAAGGAGCACGGCCAAGTCTTTAAATCCAACCTTATTCATCGTTTTCTCCACTTTTTTTCAATTTTTCTTTGATATAGGCATTCGGCTTGAAATTCAGCACTAACTTTGGAGGCACGAGCATCTGCTTGCCTGTTGAAGGATTGACAACTATCCTTTCAAGACGCTTTCTCACCTCAAAAGTTCCAAACTGTGGAAAAGACACCGAATTGCCCTCATCAAAATTCCTTCCCATTTCATCGATTATCGTTGAAATCAATTTCTGCGTATCAGCTTGGGTGTAACCGCTTCGCTGAGACAAGGCTGCTATAAATTCTTTATTGTTCATAAAACTTCTCCATATAGGTCAAACTCTTCCGAATCCGTTATTTTTATATTGTAAAAAGAGCCCGCACGAAGGGGTCGTGTCGCAGGAATTAGCACTTCTGGGTCTACATCAGGCGAGCAATACTCTGTACGCCCGATATAATAGCCACCTTCTTTGCGGTCGATAATCACTTTCATCGTTTTGCCGACTTTAGCAGCCTCTATTTCTGAACTTATTTCCTGTTGAAGGGCCATCAATCTGTTAAGGCGCTGCTGCTTCACATGCTGGGGCACATTATCCTCATAATGCAATTGGCTATAAGTGCCTTCTTCTTCCGAATAGGCAAAAGCTCCCATCCTCTCAAATCGCCCACATCGAACAAATTCCATTAATTCCTTAAAGTCCTCATCAGTTTCTCCTGGGAAACCAACCATGAGAGTAGTCCGCAGATGGATTCCAGGAACCCTCTTGCGAATCTTTGCTATCAAATCAAGTGTTTCTCGCTTACTGACATGGCGCTGCATACGCTTGAGCATATGGTCGCTTATGTGTTGCAAAGCTATATCCAGATATTTGCAAATATTGTCATGACGAGCCATTACATCAAGCAACTCCATTGGAAACTGATTTGGATAGGCATAGTGCAGTCTAATCCATTTCACCCCTTCAATATCGGCTATATCCTCAATGAGCTCTGCTATATGGGGCTTTCCGTCGAAATCCACCCCATAATAGGTAAGCTCTTGCTCTATCACTTGGAATTCCTTTACCCCATTAGCCACTTGCTCACGGACTTCGGCCAAGATTTCTTCTTTTGGACGGGATATATGCCTTCCCGTTATCAATGGAATTGCGCAATAGGCACAATGCCGGTCGCATCCTTCAGCTATTTTCAGATAGGCATAATGGCGAGGAGTAAAACGGGCATGTGTAACAAACAGCCTTTCGCGGTCAGCAATGAAATCTCTTTTGGCATCGGGGATATCTTCAAGAAGTCTTTTAAAATTAAACTTGCCATAATACTTATCAACTTCAGGGATTTCATTCTCAAGCTCTTTCTTATAGCGTTGGGACAAGCACCCCATCACATAAAGACGGTTTAATTGTCCTCTCTTTTTCCGTCGTACAAATCCAAGAATCGTATTGATACTCTCTTCCTTGGCTGCTTCTATAAAACCGCAGGTATTTATTACGGCAATCTCACCTTCTGGTCGCCGAGAATCCGGAACACAACGGTAGCCTTTTTCCTCAAATCGCTTTACAAGCCGTTCTGAATCTACCAGATTTTTAGAACATCCCATTGTAATAATATCAATCTGGTTCTTTTTCATTTCTCTTAAAAATGATTAGAGCTATTCATTACTAAAAAGAGAGTCAACAAACTCACGGCGATTAAAAGACTGTAAATCTTCTAATCGTTCCCCAAGCCCTATATATTTCACAGGGACCTTTAACTGATCACTAATGCCAATTACGACACCACCCTTTGCAGTACCATCAAGCTTTGTAATGGCAAGTGATGTGATCTGCGTAACAGCAGTAAACTGCTTGGCTTGTTCAAAAGCGTTTTGCCCTGTTGATCCGTCAAGAACGAGCATTACTTGATCTGGTGCGCCTGGGAGAACTTTCTTCATCACCTCCTTTATTTTCTTCAGTTCATTCATCAACCCCACCTTATTATGTAAGCGACCAGCCGTATCAATAAGGACAATATCCGCGTCATTAGCCTTGGCACTTTGCAATGTATCAAAAGCAACAGACGCCGGATCGGCTCCCATCTGCTGTTTAATCACAGGTACCCCTACCCGTTCTCCCCATATAGATATTTGTTCTACAGCAGCAGCACGAAATGTATCTGCCGCTCCCAAATATACTTTCTTACCTGCATTTTTAAATTGGTAGGCCAGTTTCCCTATTGTTGTGGTCTTTCCCACACCATTTACTCCCACTACAAGAATCACATAGGGCTTATGATCAGTAGGGAGGTCCCAGCTATCGTTATCTTCCGTATTATTTTCTGATAATAAAGAAGCTATCTCCTCACGCAGTATGCCATTCAATTCACTTGTCGATACATATCTTTCACGAGCGACGCGCTCTTCTATACGCTCTATAATCTTAATTGTAGTATCCACCCCCACATCAGAGGTAATAAGGATTTCTTCCAAATTATCCAAGACCTCATCATCTATCTTAGACTTTCCTGCAACTGCACGAGAAATCTTATCAAAAACGCTTTGCTTGGTTTTCTCCAAACCGCGGTCAAGAGTTTCTTTTTTCTTAGAATTAAATAATCCAAATACCCCCATATCTATTCCTGTCTCTTATACACATCTCCGAG
>CAUULA010000016.1:0-28368 GCA_963545855.1 uncultured Prevotella sp. | reverse complement strand
CGAGATGACGTCGAGTCTCGTGGGCTCGGAGATGTGTATAAGAGACAGGGAGCAAATATAATAGAAAGAAAAGTGGGATGTATCAAAATTGCTATTTGTGGTAATACATAGGGACGCATGAGCTATCCATTTCTACGAATTATTGCTGGTATTTGTTTTTGATACAAGTCCCCGGGTACTGATTTATTTGAACAAGTGGACAAACGGGGTATTTGTCCCTACATGATGACACTTACAAACTCCACAGAAACTTGTTTATTATGTGCATATTGTTAACCCTTATATTCAACTCTAACATCCTTATTGTCATTGGATGCGACTCAAATACTGGGAGAAACAAAACAGGATAGAGCCGACTATCATAGCCTGTAGCGGAGATAGCAGTAGCTGGCGTGCGAACATGGATTAGTAAAAGTGTCAGCAAGGACGAAAGGGAGCGAAGGGAACTTATCGTTATCGTGAAGAGTGGGGGAGTCTGAATCAGCCTCTACCGCGAATATCTTTCAGGAAAGAAAATATTTATTCTTAGAAGATGAAATGACTTTGTCTATTTAAAAAGAGACATTAAGACCGGCTTCGACTGTAGTGTATGTCTTCCTTATGGGAACAATCGGAGCGGTATCATAGATGAGGCGGTAGGCACCATTTACGCCAACTGTCGGTGTGATTTTATATTTTAGGTCGACAGCACCTCCGAAGCGTGCTTCTTTAAAGTAACTGTCAGGTTTAGCTTGGTGGATGGCGGTAGTGGTCAATTCCCAACGATCGGCCAAGTGATGCTTAAAACTGACTGACAGATGACTCTTGATATTACGGCTATAGATGTGTAGTTCTGCAGGATCAGGAGCCTGTTCCTCCCATTTCTCAAATTCATAGAATAGTCCAACTGCCGCAAACATGAGAAATTTCTCTTTATTTATTATCCGATAGCGTGATTGCAGTCCCGTGGAAATCTTATACTCCAAACCTCGGCTCCCGGCCCATTGCGACTCTGCATAAGGATAAATCTCAAAGACTTGATGTAACAAGTAGCGGTATTCAAGATGCACATATCCCCCACTAACTGTTACTTTCTTACCGTAAGTAGAGAACTCTAATTTGTTAATCAGGTTAATGACCCGTTTGCGTTTAATCAATAAATTGAGATTGGCAGTATTCTTGAGCGTGAACACATTCTCCTTTTCAGTCTTGAAATCTAATACGGGCAGCAGAGAACCTTGTATCGTTTTCGTACTGTCTATATCCATTGTAAGATTCTCAGAAAAGAGCATCTGTGAATATATCGGTAGATGAAACGATAATACTAATAGTGAGAGAAATATTTTCTTCGTCATTGTATTTCGACCTCTTTAAAAGAGTATATGAAGCCGTATCAAAATATTCTAATGATATCAGAATGTTGGGGACAGACGAGAATATCTGTCCCAACAGAGTTATACTTTTTGATACGGTCTCTTAAGTATTATTTATCAACGAATTGGATCTTTTTGTTTAATTCATCAATCTGTGTTTGGAGTTTGGCTATTTTCTTTTCCATCTTACTCAACTCTTTCTGGGTCTTGGCTAATTTCTTATTGGCATCCTTAGTTGCTTCAAGCTTCTTAACAGTACTTTTCACTTCTTTTACCGTAGTTACCGCATCTGATGTGCTGAAATCAGTTGTGGCTGTGTTTGCATCAGCATTAAGACTAGAAACCTTATTACTGAGTGAATTGTAATCAGCTTTCTTTTTTTCGTAATCGAGCTGCAGCTTATTCAATTTTGATGTTAAAGCCAGCACCTTCTGCTGCTCTTTCAGATTGCTAACCGTAGCCGCGTCCTGGGAAAATCCAGAAGCTGCTGATAATACCATCATTCCAATTAAAAATAATCTTTTCATATTTCTACCAATTTAAATTAATAATGCAAATATATACAATTTCTTTTATGCACGAATATTCACATAGATTCTCATTCCTAAAACTTATACTAAAGGCATACCTTCCGTTCTGGCTTGATAAGGCAATGTTTTCGCACCTTCTAAGATAAGGAGAGACCCCTCTCTCTTCCAAGCGGGAGTCCTCCATTTGCCGTCTGTCGAAATTACTAAAGTTGTTTCCTATATGTTGCGTCCGGCTAATTCATCGAAACTGTAGAGGGCTCACTTCTCATTATCAACGCTGACATAATACCCTATCTTTATTTTTCTTTGAAAACAAGAGGAAGGCTTTGAACCTTTCCACACCCTTTCTTGTTTTGTCCGGTGCAAAGTTATTTATTATTTCTGAACTGGCAAAGAAGTCTTGTTTATTTTTTATCTATTTGGGAAAAAGCGTTCCCGCAGGCTGGGAATGTTGGATTGATAGTTGTTTTTTGTCTTATTCCTTGCACATATTAGGGGAAAACAGTATTTTTGCAGCATTAAAATAAACCTTTTTTTAAAAAGATGGTGATGGATTTATTACAGCCTTACATTGGTATTGCCCTAAAACTCATTACGGGTATGATTGGCATCCTGGCCTTCTTGCGCATAACAGGCAAGGCTCAGATGGGACAGATTTCGCCACTTGATACTGTGAGTGCCTCACTTATGAGAGAGATGTCAAGCGAGGTGCAGAAGAGATTACCGCAGATGACATAGATGATGATACACAAGTATAGCCTCCTACCGATGCTTGCAATGGATACAGGCTTCTGTCCCGTACCCGTTGTAGCGTGAACAGCAGGATGAATACTTGACGAAAAGCTGGCTTTTTGAAGGAACGGGGTTCCAGAAGACGGTGCTGTCCGAAAAACAGATTCATCCCCGGAAAGTTGCATATATCAATCAATCTATATACTTTTATATGAAACCAATATATAAATATACGAATCTCACATGAATCAACTACTCATCAAACGAGCCTATCTTCCTGCTGAGGAAACCGACGGCCACCGCATTCTCATCGATCGCCTGTGGCCACGGGGTCTCCGCAAAGACAAGGCCGAGGTGGACGAATGGCGCAAGGAAATCGCCCCGACACCAGACCTCCGCAAGTGGTTCGGCCACAAGGAGGAGAACTTTGGCGACTTTTCCAGCAGGTATATGGCAGAGCTGGAGCATAACCCCGCGGCTTCACCATTTGTCCGTCACATCGGCGAGCTGCTGAAAGCAGGAAATGTAACCCTCCTTTTCGGCGCCAAGAGCCCGACATGCAACCATGCCGTCATATTAAAAAACTGGATTCTGGCAAAGCTGTGAAATAAGTCTTACTGCTCCCACAACAGTTTTTTCCCGCATCGACGAAGATAATTCCGCACAGGAAGCCGGTCTTTGTGGGAAATTGATTATCTTTGTCCCCAAGATCACATGAAACAAACAGGAGAATAAATGAAGAAAAATCTTGAGACCCTGTGCGTCCACGGAGGCTACAAACCCCGTAAGGGTGAGCCCCAGCAGATGCCCATCATCCAGAGTACCACATTCAAATATGACACCAGCGAGCAGATGGCACGCCTCTTCGACCTGCAGGACAGCGGCTATTTCTATACCCGCCTGGCCAACCCCTCCAACGATTATGTCACGAAAAAGATCGTAGCCCTCGAAGGCGGAACGGGCGGACTGCTCACCTCGAGCGGACAGGCTGCCAACTTCTATGCCGTATTCAACATCTGCGAGGCCGGCGACCACTTCATCACTTCCAATGCTATCTACGGCGGAACCTTCAACCTCTTCGGCGTAACCATGAAGAAGCTCGGCATCGAATGCACATTCGTAGACCCGGAATGGGACGACGAAAGGATAGAGGCGGCTTTCCGCCCCAACACCAAATGCTTCTTCGGAGAGACCATATCCAACCCCGGCGGCCATGTGTTCGACATCGAGCGGTTTGCCAAGATGGCGCATCGGCACAGCGTGCCGCTGATTGTAGACAACACTTTTGCTACTCCAATCAACTGCCGGCCGTTTGAGTGGGGATGCGACATCGTTACCCACTCCACCACGAAATACATGGACGGACACTCCGCGCAGGTAGGCGGCGTCATCGTAGACTCCGGCAATTTCGACTGGGATTCCTATGCAGACAAGTTCCCGGGGCTTACTACCCCCGACGAGAGCTACCACGGACTCACCTATACCAAGGCGTTCGGAAAGATGGCCTATAGCACCAAGCTCCTGAGCCAACTGATGCGCGACCTCGGCAGCATACCCGCTCCGATGAACGCCTACATCCTCAATCTCAGCCTCGAAACCTTGGCTCTGCGCATGAGACAGCATTGCTCAAACGCCCAGAAAGTGGCCGAATGGCTCGAGAAAAGCTCAAAGGTGAGATGGGTGAACTACTGTGGTCTGCCTTCTGACAAATACTATACACTGGGGCAGAAATACCTGCCCGACGGCTCGTGCGGCGTCATCGCCTTCGGCTTGAAGGGCACGCGCGACGACGCCATACGCTTCATGGACAACCTCGACTTCATCTCCATTGCCACCCATGTGGCCGATGCCCGCACCTGCGTGCTGCATCCTGCCAGCCACACACACAGACAGTTGAGCGACGAACAGCTTCGCGAGGCCGGCATCGCGCCCGACCTCATACGCCTGTCAGTGGGCATTGAGAATGTAGCCGACATCATTGCCGACCTCGCACAGGCCATGGCAAAAATGTAAGAACCTCACACAAATACCACGATCAACATGCTTAAACCGCAACAAAAATAAGAACAAGGATTATGGAAAAGAAGATTCCCTACAAGATTTACCTGCATGAGGACGAAATCCCGACGCAGTGGTATAATGTAAGAGCCGACATGAAGAACAAGCCGGCACCGCTCATCAGTCCGGCCGACGGCCATCCGCTCACCGTAGAAGAGATGAACCCGATCTTCTGCGAGGAGCTCAACCGACAGGAACTGGACAACGACACCGCTTGGTTTGACATCCCGGAGCCCGTACAGGAGTTCTATAAGATGTATCGTCCGTCGCCTCTTGTCAGGGCTTACTTCCTCGAAAAGGCACTCGGCACGCCGGCAAAGATATACTATAAGTTTGAGGGCAACAACACCAGCGGCTCCCATAAGCTCAACTCCTCCATTGCCCAGGCCTATTACGCAAAGGTCCAGGGACTGAAGGGAGTAACCACGGAGACGGGCGCCGGGCAGTGGGGCACCGCCCTGAGCATGGCCTGCGCATACTTCGGACTCGACTGCAAGGTGTTCATGGTGAAGGTCTCGTATGAGCAAAAACCCTTCCGCCGCGAGGTGATGCGCACCTATGGTGCCACCGTAACGCCGTCGCCAAGCCAGACCACGGAGGTGGGACGCAAGATTCTTGCCGACCACCCGGGAACCAGCGGGTCGCTCGGCTGTGCCATCTCAGAGGCCGTAGAGACGGCCGTGAAGACTCCCGGCTACCGCTATGTGCTCGGATCAGTACTCAGCCAGGTGGTGCTCCATCAGAGCATCATCGGCCTGGAGACACAGGCCGCGCTGAAAAAATACGGCATCAAGCCCGATATCATCATCGGCTGTGCCGGCGGCGGCTCCAATCTCGGAGGCTTCGCAGCTCCCTTCTTCGGTGATATGCTCCGCGGCGAGGCCGACTACCACATCATCGGCGTGGAGCCGGCATCGTGCCCGAGCTTCACTCGCGGCAAGTTTGCCTATGACTTCTGCGACACGGGTATGATCTGTCCGCTGGCCAAGATGTACACCCTCGGCAGTCAGTTCATCCCCTCGGCCAACCACGCCGGAGGGCTCCGCTTCCACGGCATCAGCCCCATCCTCGCACAACTCTATCTCGACGGACTCTTCGAGGCACGCACCGTAGAGCAGACGCCCGTATTCGAAGCGGCCGAGCAATTTGCCCGCACCGAGGGCATCCTGCCCGCACCGGAGTCGAGCCACGCCATCCGCGCGGCCATCGACGAGGCCTTGAAGTGCAAGCTCACGGGAGAAGATAAGACCATAGTCTTCAATCTCACGGGCACCGGATACTTCGACCTGAAGGCCTATGAGCAGTATAACGACGGAACGATGAATGACATTATCCCCAGCGACGAGGCCATCGCCGAGTCTCTGGCCAAGCTTCCGAAGATAGGAAACCGGTAAGAGGTCCAGCCTTTTACGGACAAGGGAAGTGCGGCAGCCATCATCTGCAGTACGATCCTGCCCTATTGGAGCGGGCTCTGCCGCTCTTCCGGAAGGCCGCGGACAGATTTCCGGAATCAGAGACCTACAAATACGACCTCGTAGACTTGTCCAGACAGGTCATGGCGAACCATGGCCGCGTCGCTTACAAACAGGTTGTAGACGCCTACAACGCCAAGGACAAAGAGCGATTGTCTGCTTGCGCGGAGCGATTCATCAACCTGATTCTGTTGCAAGATCGCCTTTTGCAGACCGACAAGCACTTCCTCTTGGGCAATTGGCTTAGGCAAGCCGCATCATACGGCGGCACGGCGGCCGACAGGAGACAATCTCTCCTCAACGCGCGAACGCAGATTACCTACTGGGGACCTAACGACAGCGCCACCCGCGTGCATGACTATGCCAACAAAGAGTGGGCCGGACTGTTGAAAGACTACTACGCCACGCGCTGGAAAGCGTTCTTCGCGAGCCTCCAATCGAGCCTTTCCACGGGCAAGACGGAGGCCGTCGACTTCTTCTCCATGGAACGAAAATGGGCTTCTGAGACCAACGCCTATCCTACGGAGGCAAGCGGCAACTATATAGATATGGTAGATCAAGTGATTGCCGCAACTGTTACTGAATAATTTAGATATCGATATGAAAAGATTAAAGAGACTCCTCCCTTTCCTGTTCGCGGCCCTTACGCCGACACCCATGATGGCCCAAGTGAATAACACCAATCTATCCCCGCGGGAGCGTGTACAGGCTTTGGTCAGGCAGATGACCTTGGAGGAGAAAATAGATGTACTCGAAAGTGATTTCTTCTATAGAGGATGTGAAAGACTGGGGATTCACCGCATTGAGACGGCCGACGGCCCCTCCGGCATCGCGTCGTGGGGCTTCAAGGGTCGGGCGACCGCCTTTCCATGCCCTTTGGCATTGGCTGCCTCGTGGAATAGAGGCCTGGCCCGACACATCGGGAGTATATATGCCAAGGAGTGGCGTGCCCGGGGCATCAATGTTTTCTATGGTCCGGGCGTGAACATCTACCGCTCTTCCAAAGACTCCAGGAACTTCGAGTACATGGGAGAAGACCCTTATCTCGCCGCGGAAATGGCCGTTCCGCTTATCAAAGGCATACAGCAAGGGGGAGTAATCGCCACCGTCAAGCATTTCGTAGCCAATGATCAGGAGTTCGATCGGTATAAGATTAGTAGTGAGGTGGACGAACGGACGCTGCACGAAATCTATTTTCCTCCCTTTAAGGCAGCCGTTCAAAGAGCGGGTGTAAAGGCTGTCATGATGGGATACAACCTTGTGAACGGCACTTATTGTACCCAAAACAGGTATCTGATGAAAGACATTCTCAGAGACGCCTGGGGCTTCCAAGGGACAATCATGTCGGACTGGGGAGCCACCCATGCAACCTACGAGTCGGTCGAGGCGGGGCTGGACATGGAGCTGGGAACATTTGATTACCTGAACAAGGGCAAACTCCTGCCACTCATAAAAGCAGGAAAGATAAAGGAAAGCCGGATTGACTCTATGGTAACCCACATCTTCCTGCCTTGCTTCGAGCTGGGCATCTTCGACCGCAAGACGGCAAAAGACACGACAATACCTACCTTTAACGAGGACGCGAACTATGCTGCGTACCAAGAAGCATGCGAAGGAATCATCCTTCTTAAGAACGAGCGGAACACGCTTCCGCTGTCTGCGCCGAAGACAATTGCCGTTATCGGCCCCAACGCCAATCCTAATATCGCCGATGATAACATATATGATGTAAAGGGAATATCATATGGCGGGGGCGGCAGCTCTAAGGTAAACCCATGGTATCTCGTCAACGATATGGAAGGGATTCGCCGTGCATTCCCGAACTCGAAGATACTATACTGCGAGGGAATATCCAATGCCTATAAGCGTAACTTATTCAGACACTCCGTCTTCCGGACGCAAGAAGGCCGGCGGGGACTTACAGGCTCTTACTACAGGCTCGAAGAACTGAATCCGGAAAAGATGCTTAAGCCAAGCATTCAGAGGGTTGACGCCACCATAAACTTCAACTGGGCGGAAGGCTCCTCTGATGTCAAGACTCTGGGAAAGAACTATAAGGTCCAGTGGGAAGGGAGCATTGCTCCGGAGAAAGACGATTCCGTGATATTCTTCGTGGATGCCCAAGGCGGCTACCGACTGACCGTAGGCGGCAGGATTGTCATTGACGAGAGAAACTCGCAATCGTTTGCCAACAGATACATAAAGGTTTCCGCCAAGAAGAACGAGAACATATCCGTCAAGCTGGAATACTGGAACCAGAACTCGAATCCCGCGGAAATTCGCCTTGGATGGGACTATGCTTCCTCCATAGACACCTCAGAAGCGCTCCGAATAGCGTCCCAAGCCGACTGCGTTGTATTCTGCGGAGGCCTCGATGCGAGCCTGGAATTCGAAGGAACGGACCGCCAATTTGAGCTTCCCTATGGACAGGATGAGTTGATTAACTCCCTGGCCGAGGTAAACCCCAATATCATCGTTGCCCTCCACGGCGGCGGCGGACTCAGAATGACGCCGTGGATAGACCATGTGCCAGCGGTCATCCATCTGCTCTATCCGGGACAGGAAGGCGGAACCGCATTCGGCGACATCTTGTCTGGAAAGGTAAATCCTTCGGCCAAATTACCGTTTACCATAGAAAGGGAATGGGCGAACTCTCCCGCCTACGGCAACTATGACGAGACTCGGAAAGAGCGGAAAGTCTACTATCGTGAGGGCATCTTCGTGGGCTATAGGGGCTACGAGAAGCGAGAAACGAGGCCCTTGTTCCCGTTCGGGCACGGCCTTTCATACACCAGCTTCGACTATTCCAACCTGAAAATACAAGTTACCGACAAGAAAAACGGATGTGTCAAGGTTACCATGGAAATCACCAATACAGGCCAGAGGGATGGCGCAGAGGTCGTGGAATTATATGTACATGACGCCAAAAGCAAGCTAAAGAGGCCCTACAAGGAATTGAAAAATTTTGAAAAGGTGTATCTAAAATCCGGTGAGACGAAGTCCGTTGAGATGAACTTGCGCAAAGAGGCCTTCGAATACTATGACCCCGCCTTGCACAAATGGGTCTTGGAGCCGGGCGTTTTCGATATATTGGTAGGCTCCTCATCAAAAGACATAAAGTTAAAGGGTAGCATTCGCTTATACTGTCAACTTATTTAAGACAGGACACAAGCCGCTTGTAATGATACTTGTAAAGGTCAAAGCTATTCCGAGAGTCCGTTTGCATCCTCCCGAAAGTCCGCTCCATGGAGACAGAAAGGCTCTTCTTTACCGTCTCTTGGTTTTTCTTGTTGTTTCCCGCAGCGTCTTCGTAAACGAGTAAGGCGCGCTCCCGGCAGCCGTACCACGCAGCCTGTCAGGCTTTGCGGAGAGGCTGTACCGAATGTCGGCACCCTTGAGCAGGTCGGCATGCAAGAGGAAGTTCTTGTCATAGTCAGCCCCGTTGACAGTCATCGAGTGGGTGTATCGGTTGGCAGCAGACAGGTTCTCCGCGTCGATGTTCACCTTCCTGCCGTTCTCGAGATTGAGCGTTACATGCCGGAAATAGGGGGTTCCGAGCACATATTCGTTGCTGCCCGGACACACGGGATAGAACCCCATGGCCGAAAATACATACCACGCCGAGGTCTGGCCGTTGTCCTCGTCGCCGCAGTAGCCGTCGGGAGCAGCACTATAGAGCCTGTCCATCACCTCCCGGATCCAGTATTGCGCCTTCCAGGGCTGACCGCTGTAGTCGTATAGATATATCATGTGCTGGATGGGCTGGTTGCCATGAGCATAGTTGCCCATGTTCATGACCTGCATCTCGCGTATCTCGTGAATGACCCCTCCATAATAGCTGTCGTCGAAGATGGGGGGCACCACGAAGACGGAATCCATCATGCGGTTGAAAGTGTCGTTGCCCCCCATGAGGTCGATGAGTCCCTGCGGATCATGGAAAACGCACCATGTCCAGTGCCAGCTGTTGCCCTCGGTGAAGGCGTCGCCCCACTTATAGGGACTGAACGGGCTCTGAAACTCGCCGTTTTTCAGGCGGCCGCGCATCATGTTGACGCTCTTGTCGAACACATTCCTGTAATTCATGGCACGCTTGGCGAAAGGCTTGAGCTCCTTGGCCGACTTGCCGAGCGCCCTTCCGAACTGGTAGATGCACCAGTCGTCATAGGCATACTCGAGGGTGCGGGCCACATTTTCCTTGATATTCACATCATAGGGCACATAGCCGAGCTTGTTGTAATAGTCTACACCGGCACGCCCCGTAGACATAATTTGCGGATGGGCGGCATTGGCCCCGTGCACCACGGCCTGCCAAAGAGTCTCGATGTCGGCATCGCTGCGCACTCCTTTCAGATAGGCATCGGCCACTACGGAGGCAGAGTTGTTGCCTACCATGCAGTCCCGATGCCCCGGCGAAGCCCACTCGGGCAGGAATCCGCTCTCACGATAAGCGTTCGCAAGGCCGTTCTGCATCTTCTCCCCCATGGAGGGATAGACCAGGTTCACGAGCGGGAAGAGGCTTCGGAAAGTATCCCAGAATCCCGTATCGGTGAACATATAGCCCGGAAGCACCTGCCCGTTGTAAGGGCTGTAGTGGACGGTCTTCCCCTCTGCGGTAACCTCATAGAAACTGCGGGGAAAGAGCACGGCACGATACAGGCAGCTATAGAAGGTGCGCAAATGGTCGATATTGTCGTCTCTCACCTCAATGCGGTTCAGTGTCTCGTTCCAGCGTTGCCGTCCTCTGGCCTTCACCTCGTCAAAAGTCAAGGTGCCCAGTTCCGTCAGGTTCTGTTCCGCCTGCTCATAGCTGATGAACGAAGAGGCCACGCGCACATGCACCTGCTCGCCCCGACGGGTCTTAAAACCTACGATTCCGCCGGCATGCTCGTTGCCTGTTTCCAGGCTCCGGTGGTTGATGATGCTGTCGCTGACGGTGGCCGTATAGGTAAACGGCTTGTCGAAGACGAGCACGAAATAGTTCTTGAAATTGTCGGGCACGCCCCCGTGGTTGAAAGTGGTGTATCCGACGATCTTGTTCTCTTCGGGAATGATCTTCACATAAGAGCCATGATGATAGGCGTCGAGCACGAGATAGGAGTGCTCGCTCTCAGGATAGGTAATCCGGAAGATGGCCGCCCGGTCGGTGGGAGCCACCTCGGTAACCACATCATAGTCGGCGAGGTAGACCTTATAATAATAAGGTGTGGCCACTTCCGCCTTATGCGAGAACCAGCTCTCGCGCTTATCCTCGTCGAAGACAGGCATACCCGTCTCCGGCATCAGCGAGAATACGCCGTAGTCGTTAATCCAAGGACTCGGCTGATGGGTCTGTTTGAAGCCCCGTATCTTATTGGCCGAATAGGTGTATTGCCAGCCGTCTCCGTTCTTTCCGGTTTGCGGAACCCAGAAATTCATGCCCCACGGCATGGCAATGGCAGGATAGGTGTTGCCTGTGGACAGGGCAAACTTGGAATCCGAGCCTACCAATGTACTCACATAGTCGACAGGGTCGGTGGCCGCCCTTGCGGCCAGCACGAGGAACAGCAGCAATGCAGCTAATATTTTTTTCATACTTACGATTATTTGTTCTTTGACAATTCACGGTCCATAAGCACCTTCATCCAGTAACCGCCGACCACCGAACGGGCCTTGAAGCCCACCCACTGGCCGCTGGTGGTATAGCTCCAGTCGCTCAAGGGGACGCGCGAGGGAGTCTCGTTGATGTAGTCGTATACAGGCTCCATGAAGTCGAAGAAGCCCTTTTTGTCTTTCGCCATGGCGGCAATCCACATCACCCAGTCGGTCTTGGTGTAGTCTTTACGACTGTCAAGAGGCACTCCATAGCGGTTCTGGCGGTTCAGATAGAAAGGTTTTTCACGCTGCATCACGCTGCTTGGGAAGACCTTTGTTCCCCATAGCTTATCCCACACTATATTATATTTCAGGCTCCAGGTGTTCTCGCGGTCGAAGGCCAGCCGGTAATGGTCGCCCTCACGGGCGTCTTTTTCCCATTTCGCGGCCATCTTCCTGGCCGTGGCAAGATATTTGTCATAGGCCGTCCGGTCTCCTCTTAGTCTGCACATCTCGGCATATCCCACGACTCCCATGATGGCTTTCACGGAGAGATTGCAGTTGTGCGCCCAATGACCGGCGAAGTCGTCGGTGCAGAGCTGGTTGGTGGGATCCTGTCCGTTGGCTGCGAGATAGTCAGCCCAGACCGTAATGACATCCCAGTAAGGGTCTATATATCGGGTGTCGCCCTCCATCCGGCAGAGCTCGGCGGCGAGTATAATCATGTTGCCGCTCTCCTCCAAGGGCATGTCGTCTCCATAGACCTGGCCGTTGGCGAGGGGATAAGTCCCGAGGTCGTGGGCAGCGAAAGGCTTGTTCCAGCGACCGCTCTTCGAATACTCGAAGATGCTCGTCATCATCCCTTTGAGCAAGTCTGGGTTATAAAGCAGGAAAAGGGGAGCCGAAGGATAGGTCAGGTCCACGGTGTTCACGCAGCCGTTGGAGTTGTTCTCCTTGCAGAAATAGAGCAGATTGCCCGCCTTATCCCTAAAAAGCTTATGCGCTGCCAGCACCTGACGGTAAGAGCCGGAGAGCATCTCGGCATAGTGTGCGTTGCCCGCCTTTAGTCCGTCATCATAGATTCGTTTGTCAAGAGCCTTGGCCTTGGCCATAATCTCCGCATACTGTGTCTTGAATTTATCAAAAGCGTCGAAGATGGAAACCTTGCCCCCATGCGCCCAGTAGGCTTTATAACGCTCGAACATATACTCCATGTCGTAGACCTCATCATAGCCCACCATCGTATAGCTCGATGCCCGGGCGGTCGTCCCGAAGTCGTGATCATAAGCCAATACCGGCATCGCAGAAGCCTTGTAATTGCGAATCTGCCGACTCCCGTCGGCATGCTTAGCCCCCGCTGTAAGAAGATTTCTTATCTCGACCTTACTGCCAAGCGTCAATTTGCCGTTGATGCCACAGAGATAGAAGTATCCCCAGTCGCAAGAGATGTTGTCGCCGGCCTTGGCAAGATAAGGCTGCTCGATGGTTCCTGTCTTCAGATACTGCACCCCATGCTCTGTGATAAGGCTGCTCTCGGTGGGCTGGTCGTTCTTGTTGAGTGCCATCTGAGGGGTCGTGGTGATAAAGAGCCGCGCCTGATGAGCCTTTCCGTCGTTCGACCGGACTTGATAGGAAATATAGTTAATGGGTGTGGAAACCATATCAAGGTCGTCGATGAGCATCGGGGCCGTAAACACAAGGTCAAGATCCAGACCGCCGCAGCGGAAGGTGTAATAAGTGCTCGTGGCCATTACAGTACAGCTCAACTGGCGGGCTTTCTGCTCCTGATACCCTTCCGGAGCGATATCCTTGGAGAAGCCCACATCTGCCATGGCGCCACCCTTAGCGTTGTGGCAATGGAAGGCAATGATGTTCTCGCCCTCTTTAAGAAGCGATTTCTGCCGCTCATCAAGTTTCATGCTTACTCCCATGCCATAGGAAGAGGGCGACTTCGCCAGCAATTTCCCATTGGCATAGACCTCCATATCATCGTCGAAAGAAAGCACGAGATAAAGGTCTTGCCTAAGGTCGTCCTCCTTGAAACTCACAACGCGGCGAATCCAGATATCGGAATCATAGTCTTTCCAGAGGGTGCGCACCCCGGTATTATCCTCACTGCCAAAAGCACCTTTTCCCTGCTGCCAACCGTTGGCATTGAAGTCGACAGAGGTCCAGTCGTCATCCGGTTTCTCGCGGGTGTAGATCGCATCATAACTTTCCTCGTCACCGGCAGGAACAATGGTCTCGAGAATTTCACGCGGCTCCGTTCCCATGAAGCGATAGTTTATCCCGTCTACACGCAGAATCCCATTCAACGGCTTCTTATAGCGTGCCCAGTGCTGCGTGAACCCGTCATAAAGATGGTCGAACGGCGACCAGACAGACAGGTAGGGGTCATTCATGAGAATCGGATTCGAGGGTAAACGCAGAGCTGATTCCTTGTAAGGCTTGAAGATGTCGCTGTTCTGAGCATCAGTCGTAAAGACAAATATCAAAACGGTTAGCAGTGTTATCAGTTTCTTCATTCTATTTGGTTTTAAAACTGTGGTTTATTTCAGGTTGAATTTCAGTATTCTGCCTTTTACAAATTCATCGTGTGAGATGCGGTATCTGGCAAGTGTCTTTTCGCCCAACTGCATACTCCGGATAAGATGCGAGTCTTTCTGCGGATGCACAGCCTCTATCACTACATCTCCCTCCGGGTAATACCGCTTGTCAAGATGCAAGGTAATCTTGTCGAAAACCGGAGCCGTAAGCGAATAGTAAGGGATTCCGGGACAGTCGGGATAGATGCCCATCATGGTAAAGAGCGCCCATGCCGACATCGTTCCACAGTCGTCATTACCGGGAATTCCATCAGGCTTGTCCGTAAAGTTTTTCATAAGTTGCCTATAGGTTTCTTCCTGCGTACGCCATTCCTCACCTTTAAAATAATTGAAGAGATAAGGATAAGCGATGTCGGGCTCGTTTGCCGGATCATAAAGT
Organism: uncultured Prevotella sp.; assembly: GCA_963545855.1. Lineage (GTDB taxonomy): Bacteria > Bacteroidota > Bacteroidia > Bacteroidales > Bacteroidaceae > Prevotella. Next base: position 13,668 of record CAUULA010000016.1, on the reverse strand, counting down.
CCCTTGTCAAAGACCATCTGGAGTTTATTGACAAAAGCCTTACTTCCACCCATCAGCTTTGCCAAACCCTGAACATCGTGGGGCACATAGAAAGTGTAGTTCCATGCGGAGCCCTCATGGAAACCCGGGGCATTGCTGAAATCAGCTCCGTCTTCCGGGTTAAAAGGCGAAAACCAGGAGCCGTCGGCCTTCTTCGGGCGTAGTGTCCCGTCGGCCTTGGAATAATAATTCTTGTATCCTAAGCTGCGCTTCCGGAAAAGCTTTGCGTCGTCCTTGTGGCCCAATGCCATGGCAAGATTTGCCAAGGCATGGTCTGCGATATAGTATTCCAACGCATGGGAGACGCTGTTGTCGCCGGAATTATCCTGCGCATAGACCCCCATGGGAACATATCCTTTCCGTATATAGTCGTCGATATCAGGGCGCATCAGGTTGTCTTTTCCCGGCAAGGTGGCGCTCTTACGGAAAGCTTCATAGGCTGTGTGGATGTCGAAATCACGCAATCCTTTCAGATAAGTGTCAGTGATGACAGGGATGGAAGGGTCGCCCTCCATCGTCCAAGTCTCCCTCCCGTATAGTTCCCACTTGGGCATCCAGCCCCATTCTCTATACATGTCAATCATGGAGCGGACCATGTCAAGCTGCCTCTCGGGATAGAGCAGGGTCTCCAACTGGTGCACATTACGGTAAGTGTCCCATAAGGAATAGACGGTATAGCGATTGCCCGAAGTAACACCGTTCTCCGCACTCTCCATCTTGGGATACTCGCCGTTTACATCCTGAAGCACATTGGGGTGAATCTGGGTATGATAAAGAGCGGTATAGAATATCTTCTTCTGGGCCTCGCTACCCCCTTCGACGGTAACCACGCCCAAGGTTTTCTCCCACTCCCGGCGAGCATCCTTGCAGACCTTCTCGAAGTCGAAGCCCTGTTGTTCTTTCTCTAGATTCTCCCGGGCATTGGCTGTGGAGACAAAACTTACGCCTATCTGTACCTCCAACTGCTCACCCTCCTCGGCATCGTAGCTGAAATAGTAGCCTATCTCGTTACCGGCCAGTTCCCGCCCATAGTTTTTATAGAGTTTATACTTCCCGTTATCGTGATCCCATTCTGCCGCCACTCCTGCCAGCTTAGGCTGCTTCTTCCAGAAACCGGCCTCCTTGGGAACCTTGTTCACACGCATCACGAAGTACATGGGGAATACGGCCTGCGAGTTATAGCAGAAGGTACCGACCAGGCGAGTTCCCTCTATCTCTGTCGGCGAGACGCGCTTGATGTAACCGCCCACCTCATTGGTAAGCCCGTTGCCGATATTCATCAACAGATGTGCTTCCCCCTTGCGGAAGGTGAAGCGCTCTATGCTTGAACGCATGGTAGCCGTAACCTCACAACGGATGCCATACTTCGTAAGCTCGTTGCTGTAATATCCCGGCACAGCCTTCTCATGCTTATACTCAGAGCCATAGTTGTGATAGTCAACATCCAGCTTCCCACTCGTAGGCATTAACAGGAGTGTTCCCAGCTCAGGGCATCCCACTCCACTCAGGGTAACATGGGCAAATCCCGTGAAATATCTGTTCTCATAAAGATAGGGAGTCGACCACCAGCGGGAATCCTTATCATAGACATTCAGGTCAGAGCCCATCACATTAAACGGCACTACCGACATCATGGAGTGAGGACGGAGTGCCCCGGGATTACAAACGCTGAAGTTAGTGGTCCCTATAAACGGGTCTACATAATCCACAGGGGATTTCTGGGCGTTTACACCAAATGTACACGATAGTAAGATTGCGACCGACAGAGCTTGTTTAAGTTTCATGATTCCAGTTTCTTTAATCTGCTACAAATTTACAATAAATTTCCAAGATTGCAAAATGCGAGGAGGAAATAAGGACAAGGGGCGACCAATCATAAGAAAAGGCGAATCTCGAAGAGAGATCCGCCTCATATATACAAAGGAATCAGGTTCGATTATCTGACGATAATCTTGCGGGCCGTGCCATCAGTATACTTGATGATGTTCACGCCTTTTACGGGCTCTGAGACCCGGGCACCATCCAAGGTATAATATCCCTTGGGGTTTTTCTGGGTCGTGAGATTCCCCAACCCCGTGGTCTCCCCTACCGACTCGTTACTGACGGTAACGGCAAATATCGCGCAGCCAGAATTCGTGTCGGAGGTCTTGGAGATGGTCAGGCTCTTGATCTCTTTGGTATTGTCTGTATCGATAGACGCTTGGAAGATGCGGAAGTTCAATGCATCTTTTACCACACCTACCGTATAACTGCCCCACCCCGGATTTCTTGAAGGCATGCGCCCGAGGCCGGAAACCACAGTGGCTGCTGCGGCAAGACTCGTTGTACTATCCCAATTATAGAATGTTATCGTACTTTCTTTATTCGTACCATCTGCATAATTTACAACTACTTTTAAATCGGTATCGCCATCCGAACTTGTTCCGCAAGCATAGATAGATTTTGCCTTATGGGTCTGGGCGAACACCAATGTGCCCGACATGACTCCACCTTTGCCGGTAGGCTTTAAGACAAGCGCGTTCGCGGCATTTGGATTCACATGGTACTTAATGCCGTTCGTTGTCTCAAAGTTGCCGTCAGCACCGCACATAGCACCCGCCTCTTGACAATCCTTCGTATAATATACAAAGCTGGAGGCGTCTATTCCTTGGAGTTCCCTCATTGCCGGGGGCATATTGGAAACGGATTTCAAATAGCCGTCAACAACCGTAGTGTTCTCCGCGATGACATCCTGGTTGAACCCGCTGGAGATGGTTACGGGGGTAACGGTAGCCGTTGATTGAGCGTTCACACTCATTACGCTTAACAATGCGCAAACTGGTAAAAGTAAATGTTTGGTCATAAGCTTAATCTTTTAGGTTTATTATAAATTGATTTTACTCTGCAAAGTTTTATCTGCCCATCACCTTTCGGACACTTCCATCGGAATACCTCACGATGTTAACCCCTCTCTGCAAGTCTCGCCGCTCCACACCATTGACGGAATAGACGGCCACAATGGTCCTTGAGGCATTGCCTATTGAAGGCTCGAGGCCTGTAGTTACAGGAACATAGGCCAGCGCAAGTATCGAAGGATGGGCACTTCCTGTGCCACGCGTGAACTTGACGCTCCCGATGGTCTTGCCCGCGTCCGTGGAAACAGTCTGCTCCATTATTTGAAAATCGGCATTGCCCTGAATGTCTCCCGCATTGACATTGGCCCATCCTACATGAGCCGTAGCCATCCTGCGAAGATGATTCATGAAGGCATGGCTGTCGGCCGTATCCCAATTGCTAAAGTGGATGCTACCGCTGCCGATGGTACCGTCGGTATAATTGACGGTTACAGACACGGTGTTATCCCCGTCGGCACTCAACCCCGAGAAATAGAGTCTGGAGGTCTGCACGGGAGACGAGAACACCAAAGTTCCCTCATTAACGGCACACTCGTTGCTTGCGGCAGCTCCCTTGAGGACAAGGGCGCTGTTTACCGCCGCCGTCTTTGAGACATTCAGCTTGTATCTGGCATGCGGGCTTGCCAGGTTTCCTTCTTCATCACAAGCATATCCGTCAGAGAGACCGCCGCTTGCTCCCTTGGCATAATAGACGAATCCTGCCGTGTCAAAGCCCATGTTTCTTGCTTCGGTATCGTGCGTGGTCGTATTCATGACATTAGAGGCATCCTCACAAATCACATCACAATTAAAACCGCTCTGAATGGCGATGGGAAGTGCCACCGTCTGCTGACCGCCGCCCCCTGTGTCATCACCACCCGGATTCTGTACGAGCCATTCCGCATCGATAAAGGAAAGGCGGGCTTTGATATAGTTATAGAGAGATTCTTTTTGTCTGCTCAAGGTTTCAAAATGATTACCCCATGCCCGATTGTCGCGGTCGGCAGCCCCATTTGCAGTAAGCACCGCTTGCAAAGAGTCGAGCTTGTCAGAGATGAAATTTTCGGAATAACGACTCGTACGAACCTCTATCCAGCGTCTCTTCAATTGCCTGACATAAGCCTCGTCGTTCATTAGCTTGTACCAGAAAAACGGAATAAGCTGATTATCCCTGCGATACATCACATCATTGGCGGTATAGCGCCAGATGCCATCTGCCTGCGGTGAGTAGTAGCCCTCGTTGCCGTACGCAATGTTAAAATCCCAGAGAGCAGTCTTCCACTTTGCATTATCACCAAGCTTGGCGGCATGATTGGAGCTATATTTATAAAGAGGTGAACTCAAGCGATACCCGTCGATGTTGTTGGAAACCTCGACGGCAATCTCGTGGTCGATGAATGACGGCACATCGATATATTGCCGATAGCCCGTCGCAGGATCCCTGTAGTTTTCCGAAGCGAAGGCATCTTCCATGGCATTGATGGCAGCCTGGATAGAGTCCTCTGTGTGTGCGGGGAGGTCGGCGAAATCCTCATACTCCGGCTCCTTATACTGATAAGTGATTTTCTTGCCATCAATCTTCGTCCCATCGCTCTTCACGGGTGCGTATTTCGACTGATAATAGTGATCCTCGTCGTCGCGGTCTATCTCCACATGAAAGTCTCCGGACATGTCAGCGGGCGTTACATCATTCAGGTTCAAGCGGCCGGAACCTTTGGTAGCACGCTCCGACATGATATATATACCATAATAAATGCCGTCGACAATCACCTCGCAATACTTCATGTGAGGCGCAAAGGCGTGCCCCCCACGAGCCATGGCCATCGTGAGAATATCCCTCATGTAGCTCTTGTCTTGCCAAGGCGCAAGGAGCGCCCAGTCATTATCTTTCGCCATGCCCATGATCTTCACCTTCTCTTTCTTCGCATTAACGCCCTTGCCGGCAACATCGCTCGCCTTCAGCGGCCGGATGGAGAAAGGTTTCTTCTTTGAGTTGTAGAACGAGGAATTGCCACGATACTTAATGGAGACATACCCTTCGTAATCCACTTTCTGACTGGCATGGGCAACGGTATCACGATAGTTATGCCCGTCGCCATTATCAATGATTTTCATCCTTGCCAGTATCTTGCTGCCATGATGGATGATCCGGCCTTTTACATTGATGAATACAAGGGGAAGATTGGTCTGCGTAAAGGTTACCTTTCTGGAAGGCGCGAAGTTGTCGGTAGCCCACTCACGGCCGTCCCACTGCGCAAAGGAGGTGGCGGCGACGAGGCATCCCGCAAAAGTGAGGAGTAGATGTCTAAGCATAGGTTTTATTTAAATCTTATCAGGTCTCAATCATATAACATCTCGGAATACAAATACCCTCCCCTTTTTCCGGGGATTTTAGCGGCAAGGAAGGCAAGGGTTCCCAATACTCCAAGGCTGGTTCTTAGATTTTTCCCCTTACAAAAATAGAAAGATTTCTCCACTCCCGCAAGCATTTTATGCAGAAACTTGAGAAGATGCTGATAGTCAGCCTTTTCCATCATGCCCGAAAGCGCAAAAGTAAAAAGCGGCTTTTTACGCTCCTTTTAACCGTTAGAAGCCCGCCTTTTAGCCGTTAAAAGGCGACCTTTTAACGGCCTTTTACAAAACGACGGGGCTGCCCCCTCTGAAACCGTTGCCGAAAGGGGATTTCCCAAGCATGGCATCTGCCCCTGCGAAAGAGCCTTCTTACTCGTAGACAAACACCCTTTGTCCGCTTGCCCCAAACCCGTATCCATCGCTTGCCTGCACTTCTATATGGTGGACTCCCCTGTGAGCAGCGTCTGGAAGAGGAAGCATCCATAGCTGGGGCGAGGGATTTCTACGCATCGGATTAATGCGGTTATATCTCGTGGGATACGACTTCAGAAGGTTCATTTCGCGTATTCGCGCCACATTCGGATCGATGGAATCGGCTTTTTTCGCAACTCTCCACTCCCCTCCGTCAATACGGCATCTCACCTCGGTGGAGTCGCAGCCTCCCCAAACGGTGAGCAATGCCTGATAAGGCTCCACGCCTTTCAAGTCTCGGAGATGAGTGTCGAGCGTGTCGATACCCGTAATGTGTATGTTCATCTGCCTGTGCTCGTCGAGTCCTACGCCCTTACAGCGCAGCCTGTAGGAATTTCCCGTAAAGTCGAGCACGAAGTAATTACGCGGCGTACCTCCCTGCTGAAGGGCAGAGGGCACCCCCTCCCAGTCTTTCTCTCCTACCCACCAGAATCCGCAGGTGGCGCCGGCACCAAGCTCGTGGACATGGATTCCCGGTTTCCCATAAAAGAAGCGCATCACACGATGAAGGTGGCCCGTAATGGCAAGTACTTCTTTCCTGCCTTTCAGGATATCGAGAAGGGCATCGCGATTTTTCGTCATGGCCAGGGGAATATGCATGCTCAAACATACAAGATGGTCTTGAGGAACCAGGCTGATATCATTTCTCACAAACTCAAGTTCCTCCTCCGTCAGCTCCCCATGATAGCCTCTGGCTCCATCGCCATACACATTGTTGAGAACGATGAAGTGCACCTTGCCCTCATTGAAAGCATAGACATCTGACCCAAAGATCGTGCTATAAGTCTTTGTCTGCCCACGGCGAAGGCTGTCGGCATCACGGTCGTGATTTCCGATGACCGTCCAAGTTTGCGAGGGCAGCAGTTCCATCATCTCCTTCAGTTTAGACTGGAGAGGAAGGTTATTGTTCACCAAATCGCCGAGAAAGAGGTTTACATCAGCCGAATCCGCATTGAGGAGCTCCGGCCATAAGGTCTTTGCCGCATAGTCGAGCTCCTGATAGTTGCCCACCTGTACATCGCCGATGGCATTCAAGCGGAATTTCTGCTTCACAGTCTTAGGCTTCAACCCGAAATCACAATCACCCTTCTCTCTTTTAAAGCTGACGAAGAAATTGCTATTTATCACCCTTCCGGTCGACATGGTATAGTCAGAGGGAAGAATGGGAAACACGCTGAATCCATCGGAAAGGCGGATTTTATATCTCCCCTTTCCGTTTGTCATCACGATATCCCTCCCGTTTGAGACGGGAATACCTGCCAGTCCCTTCTCTCCTCCATCCCGGAGGCCATTCAAATTGGCATCTATATATACATAGCCTTCGACGCTCTGCCGGGCTTCGGCATGTACTGTCGAAAGGAAGGAAAACAGTATGAAGATGAAAACCTTATTCATACTTGTAGATACGGACTTTGTTGCTGCTGTCCGTAAAGGTTACATAGCCCACGCCCGTCTTTGTAAAACCGATGCTCAATCCCGTAGCAGGGATATCGGCAATCTTCACGGGAGAGCTCCACTGCCGGGTCTCCTGATCAAGATACATGAAGTAAGGATACCCCTGATCGCTCAAATTGTTATAGACAATATAGGGTGTGCCATCGTTAGTAACGGCAAGGGCTACCTCGGTATGGCGATCGGGAACAAACCCGAGCGGCAATACATTTCCGCCGAGAGTCAGCCAGCTGTCATTCTTCGAGTCGTAGTATTTCATGCGCATGGCCGTTGCCCCGGAAGCATTGTCTAATGTCCAGATATATGGGGTTTCGTCAGGAGCCACATAGGCACCAATCGTATAGATGTTATTAAAAGTATTGCCAGACTCGAGATAGTTGAGTATCATGGCTGTCCACTCGCCATTTTCATACTTCAAAACATTGTATCCATAGTTAACGCCGCTCACGGCACCACGATTGATACTGATGACATAAGCCGCCTTGTTGCCGCCTGCCACATTCGACATATACATTGGGTTGGTGAGCATAGACGGAGTCTGGCTCGTCCAGACACCATCCTTATAATTGGAAACCACAAGAGTGCGGCGCCCATAGTCTGACTTGGCACTGTTGTTTACCTGAGCACCTACCACCTGGCCATCACCGAGAACAGCAATGCCCACATAGGTAGACTGGGCATTCAAAACGCCTGCGGAGCCACCCGTAAACTCCCATTTGCCATTTGTAAAATCCTGAACGGTAAGCGCGCCTTTGGCAGACGCCGTATTATCAGAATACCCAACAAACGGAACTCCCTCTGCATTCAGGTCCATATCGAAGTAAGAACTGCTAATCTCGTTACCGAAAGGCTCACCGCCCACATATTCCCAGCCGTTGTCGGTCAGCTTGATGACCACCGAGCGGTTATCGTTGTTGCCGCGAATCTTGAATCCAACATAAGGTTCATTGCTCTGTGGATTGATCTTCATGACAGGATCTCCAAATACCGTCAGGTCTGCGAAAGCCGGAGTCTCAAGCCATCTCATGTTTGTGGCCTTGGTAACGGTTACGGCATAACGCACATTCAGGTTTCCCTTAGTTACGATATAGTCAACAGGATTCGTGAAGTTATTGGCCGTAGACTTGCTGGTCTGCTCCACGCCATTCACCTTGACAGTCGCACCCTCGGATGTGGTGAAACGAGCAACGAGGCTTGACTTATTGACCGCAGAAGGCAGTGGGACGCTCACAGACACCGTAGAGGTGCCCGGGGTAACCTGTCCAGAAAGATCAACGACATGGTCGCTTGACAAGAAATCGGGGTTATCCTCCGCATAGAAGCCAAAGGAGAGAATCCGCGGGGCATCTACATCCTGATAGAGGAAATTCGTGTTGTCTGAGCATGCCGTAAAGACTAAAGTCGTCAGGACAGGCACGACGAGATGGTATAATAATCTTTTTGTCTTCATATCAATTCTTCTTTTCTATTACTAATGACTTTCGATATCCTGACTTACCGGGGAAACCGAGGGCCAAATCCTGACTATTCGCAGTAAGAGTAATCGTCAGTGTGTTATTCTTTCTTTCATCTACCGGATGCGATATCCACCGGATGCGAATCGGCATATCATAGACACCGGGCTCAAACACAAGGGAATTGCCCGTTGTAACAAGTTCATAGTCTACCCCTTCCTCAAGTCCGTCTCCGGCCGTAACCTGATAATTGACGGTTAGAGGTGTAGCCAAAGGACGGGAACTGACCGATACTATATAGGTGTTGATGTTATTCACATTCGACAAAATCGTTATAGAAGAAGCTCCTGTCTCCGTGGCAATGCTGATGAACGGATTATCATATCCGTCAAATTCCTCCTTGCTGCAACCTGCCAAAGTGGCAAGCGCCATGCATAAAAACAATATTCTTTTCATTTCCATTAGTTGTTATTGGGGTTAGGAACCATGTTTTCGTTGGCATTCAACTCATACCGCGGAATAGGGAGAACAAAGAGATTGCTCGGATACACAATCTTCTGAACCGTGGAAGCGGTGCTCCTTTCACGAACGAGATCCTGTTTCCATCGAGTGATGTCGAAGAAGTTATGTCCTTCGAAACAAAGCTCCTTCACACGCTCAGTACGAATGAGGTTGATAAGATTGGCATCGGAGTATCCGGCAAGCACTTCCTGTGCTTTCTCACCACCAACGGCTCTCTCCACAATGGCCTGAATATAAGAACGGGCATCGCTATAGCGTCCAAGATTCCAAGCCGCTTCTGCAGCATTCAAATACATCTCTGAAAGACGAAAGATGATAGGATCCTCGTGCTTGTCCTGATTGTCGGGAATTACAGTTGCCGTATACTTGATACATTTCTTAGTTCCGTTTTGCCGCAAGAGCCGCAAACGGATATCATCAGCATCATAAAGACTGATAAGTGTATCCGCAGGAAAACACTCTGATGTATAGAATTCCTTGAGCTTGCCACTCATGTCGTGCCCGTTCAAACGGAAGATCGCCTCACCCGGCGTATTCAAGTTCATATACATATTTATATAGTCTGCACCTTGGGCAAGGGGCTTATTCGCAATCGCTCGCTTTGCATAGTCGAAAGCTTTCTGCCAGTCTTCCATATAGAGATATACACGAGAGAACATGGCATTTACCGCCTGAAGAGAGACATAGAAGCGATTGGTCGCTACCTCGTCGGTCAGCAGACCAGATGCCTGATTCAGGTCGGAGAGCACCTGATTGTAGACATCCTTCACCGTAGCACGCGCAGGATTATCGTTAGGACCAGGGGTCCTGGTCAATACGGGAACACCCAAATGCGACGCATCGGCAGTATAGTTATAAGGCTGCGCATAGACCCTTACGAGATCGAAATGACAATGAGCCCGGAGAAGCAATGCCTGTCCGAGAATTTTCTTGCACTTGGCGGCCTCTGAGGGATAGGCCGCCTCTACAATCGGCACATATTGAATAATGTTATTGACATTCACCTGCGCCTCATTGATACGATACCATATATAATAAGCTGTGGTGGCATTCTCAGGATCAGGGGTAAAGTTATACTGTTCAAGCATAGAAGACCCGGACGACAAGTTGATGGAACTCATGTTTCCAGCAACTTCAGGATACTTCGAGAACTCCCCGTCGTAATAAGTGTAAAACTTGTTGTAAGCTCCTACAAGTCCCGCCTGCAGTCCTCTCGGATCCGAGAGGAACGAGGGGATGGTGGTTTTACCCTTCTGCTCGACGGTAAGGAAGTCGCTACATCCCATCAGAGGAATCATCAGGAATCCCAATAAACTATACTGTATGATATTCTTTTTCATTTTCATCATCTTTAGAATCCAACATTCAATGACAAGGTGAAGGTGCGCTCCAAGGGATAGCCGCTCATCACCGTCTTATAAGAATTGCGATTGCTGCCCGCATAAGGAGAATACGCAAAGAGATTATCCGCTATCAGGGAGACATCGGCGCTCGTGATTCCCCATTTCCTAATCCAGTCTCTGGGTATCTGGTAGCCCAACACTATATTCTGCAGACGCACCAGATCCTTCCTATAAAGGAAACGGGTAGACTGACGGGAAGAACCCGTACTTACGCCTGCAATCGGCTTGGGGTTCAAGGCTATATCTCCAGGGGTTTTCCAATAATCTTGTTGCTCAACTGCCTGATTGTTGCTAATGATGCTATAGCCGTCGCTATTGCCTATTGAGGCAAAACTGCTATAAGTGTATCCTCCAAACTGATAGTTGAGAAGGAACCGTAGTGAGAAGCCTTTATAAGTAAGAGTATTGGTAAGCCCGCCCGTAACGGTAGAGTTTGACTTCTTGCCCCTGACACGATTGTTGGCGCTGTCGTAGGTCTTCGTGATATCCCCATTGGCATCATACCACAACGGACTCCCATCATAAGGGTCAACGCCAGCCCACTGAACAAGATAATAAGTGCGGATATCCTCGCCTTCAATCCACGAGATACCATCGGTAAAGTTCACCTGCGTGCCGCGATAGGACTTCTTAAGTTTATTAGAATTGTGGGCAAGATTAAAATCTGTCGTCCATGTAAAGTCTCCTTCTTCCTTGGCAATGAAGTTGCGGGTGGTCATGTTGATTTCAAATCCCCGGTTCTGGATTTCACCCACATTGCGATATACGCGGGTATCACCGGTGGTAAGAGAAACCGGCAACTGGCTCAGCAGATTCTTCGTGAGGTTATTATACCATTCAAGTTCGAAGTCGATTCGGTTGAAGACTGCTATACGGAAACCCAAGTTCGTCATATAAGTGGTCTCCCAACTAAGCCTGCTATTAGGCGACTGGCCTTGCACACCCCCAGTCTCACCATTATAAGAATAGCTGTCGCCATAGGAATAAGTACCCAAAGATTCCTGGGATCCGATACGGGAGTTGCCATTGGCACCGTAACTGGCCTTAAGCTTCAATACCTTCATCCATGGAATATGAAACCACCTCTCGTTATGGACATTCCATGAAGCACCCACCGACGCGAAGTTTGCCCACCTCACATCGGTGCCGAACTGGGAGTTGCCGTCCTTACGACCGTTCACCGTCAGATAATATCGATGGTCGAAGGAATAGCTCAACTGGCCGAGGAAAGACACCTTACGGCTCTTGCTACTTGAGTTATACCCTTGTCGGAGGGAGGCCTGGCTCACATCCTGAATATGATCGTTAATAAAGCCGGAGCCCGTTACATACATCGTCGTATAGTTACGGGAGTCCGCCTCAAAGCCGAACACGCCGCCCACAGTATGTTTTCCGAAAGTGTTGTTATAGTTCAGACGGTGAATGGTTGCCCAGTTCACGATATCTACCGAGGAGCGGCGGGCATACCCGACAGGATCCCCAGCCGTATTCATACCCGTCCAGTTTCTTTGGGAGTTATAAGTTTGCTCCAGCGTACTCTGATAGTCATAGGCAAACTGCCCCGTATACTTTAGTCCTTTCATGATATCATAAGACAGTTGGAAGTTCGTGCGGATATACCATGTCTTCTGATTATTGATATTCTGGTCGCGCTCCAATACAGAGTTGGAGAGAAACTTCTGAGTTGCATAGATCGGATTTCCATTTTCATCAATACCACTTACTATTTTGTTATAGAGGCGATAGGTGCCGTCAACATTATAAGGGCTGTAAATAGGCAACAGTTCATAATACTCCCTCCCAAGCGCAAACAGGTCGTTGTCATTATAGGAAGCCGAAAGCCCAACCGTCAGTTTCAGCTTCTCTAACAGCTGGAAACCGAGGTTCGAATGCAGAGACAGACGCTGCTGCTCGTTGCCCTTGACGGTTCCCCTGTTCTGATAATACTGCCCGGAGACATAATAGTCCGTCTTGTCAGAGCCTCCGTCCAGCGACACATTGGTGAGGAAAGTCGTCCCTGTTCCGTAAAAAACATCTCTCCAATTGGTATCGGTAGTAGAATAAGAGTTCATGTCATTGTCCTGATAGGGGAAGGTGCGCATGTCAAGCCCGGCATTCTGATAGGCCTGCCTTGCCAGTGCCATCCACTGGGCGGCATTCATCACCTTGGGGGCCGTACTCTCGTCAATGCCCGCAACGCCATACTGCACATTGGCAAAGATCTTGGTTTTGCCCTTCTTGCCTTTCTTCAAGGTAACGAGAATCACGCCATTGGCTCCATCGGCTCCATAGATGGAGGTTGCGGTCGCATCTTTTAATACGGTGATTGACTCGATATCATCAGGGTTCAAGTAAGAGAGGGGACTTACCGTATAGCTCGTTCCCGGCATCATATTTGTGCGATCTCCGGTATACATCGGCGTTCCGTCGACAACCCAAAGCGGCTCATTGGATGCATTCAAGGATGCCTCGCCGCGCACACGCACATTGAAACGAGTACGAGGAGACCCCGGATCCTCCGTATTCGGACTAATCTTTACACCTGGGATCAAGCCGTCGAGCATGACATCCAGGCGTTGCTGGGGAAAGCCTTTCAACTGGTCGGAATTCACCTGATAGGCACTCCCTACCAGATCTGAACGCTTCTGAGCTGTACCGTAGGCTCCCACTACTACGACATCCTGCAGTTGATTGGCATCTTCCTGGAGGATTGCGTTTGCAATATTCCCGCTAACCTGAATGGTCTGGGATTTCATTCCGACATAAGAAATTACCAAGGTCCGTGCCCTCCCTGACCTCAAATGCAGAGTGTAATGCCCGTCAATATCAGTAATCGACTTGTTTTCCGTTCCTTTTTGCTGAACGGTAGCACCAATAAGGGGCTCTCCGCTTGCATCTGTAACCACCCCGGTAACTACATCTTCTTGAGCTTGCTCCACAGCCTTCGAGCCATTCATGGCATCTTTACCTACTGGATAGGCACTACTTGCCATACATGTGAAAGCCAACATTAGACTGAATAAAATTCTCATAAATGCAAATAATTAATAATGCAACTGTCTCTTATACACATCTGACGCTGCCGACGACTAGTCGAGTGTA
>CAUULA010000015.1:0-29081 GCA_963545855.1 uncultured Prevotella sp. | reverse complement strand
AGATGACGTCGAGTCTCGTGGGCTCGGAGATGTGTATAAGAGACAGCTTTCACATAGGCGGTTTGTGCCTGGGCGGTAAATGAGACCAGGCAAAACAATATATAGAGAAAGCTTCTTCTTGCCATCATTTTCTTAAAAATATTTCGGCAAAGTTACTTATATTTTCCGGGATTGCATAAGAAATTAAGGAAAAATAAGATGAAACACGGATGGCTCATGACAGGGAAATCATTCTCGAAGCGACTTGGGAATCTTACTTTTAGGACATCTTATTGTTAAAATCTTATGCCGGAATATCCTTCGAGTTTTCTGACGGCCCTGGAAACGGGCAAAACGCCCGGTTTTTGGGATGTTTCGTAAATAGCTGATAGTCTGTAAAATACAGCAATTGTGTTGCCCGCTGTTGGCTCTGCTTTCGGCAAGAAGCGGTGAAAAGGCCTGTAAAAGACGGTCAGAAGCACAGCCTTTAACGGCTAAAAGGAAAGTAAAAGGCCGTTATCAGTCTTGCGGAAAGCGGTCTTTTGTGTGAGAAGGGGATGGAACCGGGACTTTTTGGAGTCATTTTTCCCAATTTCAGAGCTTGTTCCCACATCCTCGGGCGTCTGTTTTGTGTTAAAAAACAAGCGGGTTTTCTGTTTTTGTCTTACTTTTAGGACATCGCCCGGAGGCGAGAGCCCTTCTGGAAAGACCCGTTTCGGGACCTCCCGGGAGACGATGGCCTCTCGTTCGGGTAACATGCTCATTTTCATGTGGCTTTTTCCTTTCATGCGTGTTGCGTACATAAATAATAATAAAAAATCTTCTTGAATTTCATAAAACTTTCGTATTTTTGCATTCAAAACAGGAAACGATAATGAAATACGCTCTCGTAACCGGAGGCTCCCGAGGCATCGGAAAGGCCATTGCCCAAGAGCTGGCGTCGATGGGGCTGCCCGTCGTGATTAACTATCGCAGCAACGACGCGGCGGCTCTTCAGGCGGCAGAAGAGATTGCCGAGGCCGGCGGCCACGCCGAGCTCTTGCGGTTTGATGTCTCCGACGCTGCCGCTACGGAGCAGGCACTTGCCGACTGGGAAGACCGCCATCCGGACGATTATATAGCCGTGCTGGTGAACAATGCCGGCATTCGCAGGGACAACCTGCTCGTTTTCATGCAGGACGAGGAATGGGAGGAGGTGGTTCGCACGCCGCTCAACGGCTTCTTCGTCATCACCCGCCGCCTGCTCAAGAACATGCTCACGCACCGCGGGGGGCGCATCATCAACATCGCCTCGCTCTCCGGAATCAAGGGATTGCCGGGGCAGACGAACTATAGTGCCGCCAAGGCAGCCCTCATCGGGGCTACCAAGGCTCTGGCCCAGGAGGTGGCGAAGCGGAAGGTTACCGTGAACGCCATTGCCCCGGGGTTTATCGATACCGACATGACGGCGGATTTGGACAAGGCGGAGCTCAACAAGCTCGTGCCCATGGGGCGCTTCGGCACTCCCGGAGAGGTGGCCGCGCTGGCGGGATTCCTCGCAAGCGAGAGGGCCGGATACATCACGGGGCAGGTCATCCAGATCAATGGCGGCTTATATACTTAATGATTTCTTGTGATGCATAGTGCATTAAGAATTATGAATTAAACAATGGAAAGACGAGTAGTGATAACCGGCATGGGCATCTGGTCGTGTCTGGGAACAAATAAGGAAACCGTAACGCAGTCTCTGCGAGAGGGGAAATGCGGCATCGGAATCGAGGAAAAACGCATCGAATACGGCTATCAGTCGCCACTTACCGGACTTGTGGAGCAGCCCGTACTGAAAGGCTTGCTCCCCCGGCGGGAGCGCATAGGGCTGCCAGAAGAGGGCGAGTATGCCTTCATGGCGGCAAGGGAAGCCTTCGGCCAGGCCGGCATCGATGAAGATTTCTTGGAGAAAAACGAGGTCGGTGTGATTTTCGGCAACGACTCTTCGGCAAAGCCGGTGATAGAGGCGGCCAACATCATGGCCGAGAAACACGACACGCAACTCCTCGGTTCGGGATACATCTTTCAGGCAATGAACTCGACCGTGAACATGAACCTGAGCGCCATCTTCCATCTTAGGGGGGTGAATTTCTCGGTCAGCAGCGCCTGTGCCAGCGGCAGCCATTCCATCGGCCTGGGGTTCCTGCTCATCAAGCAGGGCCTTCAAGACAGGGTGCTTTGCGGCGGGGCTCAGGAGACAAACTTCTATAGCATGGCGTCGTTCGACGCCCTCAATGCCTTCAGCAAGCGCATGGACGAGCCCGGGAAGGCTTCCCGACCGTTCGACAGAGACCGCGACGGGCTGGTGCCGAGCGGTGGCGCGGCGGCCGTGATGCTCGAGGAATATGAGAGCGCGCTTAGGCGCGGAGCCCCTATTCTTGCCGAAGTGGTGGGCTATGGGTTCTCTTCCAACGGAGGCGGAATAAGCCAGCCCTCCGACGATGGCAGCGTGATAGCCATGAGCCGGGCCATGAAGATGGCGGGAGCAGAGGCTGACGACATTGACTATATCAACGCCCATGCCACGAGTACGCATCAGGGCGACATGTTCGAGGCCATCGCCTTAAACCGCCTTTTCCATGACAAGCATGCCTGGATATCGTCTACAAAGGGAATGACGGGCCATGAATGCTGGATGGCAGGTGCGTCGGAGGTGGTCTATAGCGTCCTTATGATGCGGAACAACTTCATTGCGCCGAACATCAATTTTGACAATCCCGACGAGTATAGCGAGCCCTTGCGCCTCGCCACGACCACCCGTGAGGCAGAGCTTGACACCGTTCTCAGCAACAGTTTCGGCTTCGGAGGCACCAACTCGGCATTGATCATCAAGAAAGTTTAACATAATTACAAGTATAAAACTAAACATTGAAAGCTATGAAGAAAGTCTTTCTATTCATGTCATTCATGCTGTTGGCTGTAATGGCAGTAAGTGCAAAGAACAAAGAGGTAACTCTTAAGAGCGGTGATCCCACGGTATTGAACCAGCCTGGAAAAACGGCAGTCTTCACCTTCGATTACAAGAACACGATCTGCGAGGGGAAGCCTTTGCAGAAATATCTGGCTGATCGGGGCGAGAAAAATGTGAAGGACTGGCCCAAGGAGTGCCAGGAGACAGAAGATAACTACTTTATGGAGCGCTGGAACGACGAGAGCAAGAAGAGCGTCAAACTTGTCAAAAGCGACCCGGCCGACTATAAAGTGATTGTGCATGTCGACAAGTTGGACCTTGGCAGTACGGCTGTAGCCATGTTTGTCCCCACCTTTTCTCGTAAGACGGGTGCCTGCGAGGTGAGTGGAACGGTGGATATCATCGACCAGAAAACAGGGAAGACGGTCTGTGTTCTTGAGATCAGCAAGCTGCGCGGGGTAGCTACTCGTGCCTTCGAGGTGGCAAGTTCCGAGACCCGTCGTCGCGGACTTACCTATAAGAAGATGGCACAATTGATTTTGGAATTTGCCCAGAAACAAAAATAAAGATAGATATGAAAAAGTGTATGATGATGATGGCGGCCTTGTTCGTAACTCTTACGATGGGCGCGCAGGAAGTAAAAGGTAGTCTGGATGTATTGAAAGGACAGTCGAGACTGAATGTTGTTGAGGACTGGAGTCGTCTGAAAATCTGCGATATGGATAGGGCCGCATGGATAAAATATCGTAATTCGGAGCAGCCGGACTATGATGCGGAGAAAGAGCTCACCGAGGAATTGCAGTCCCGTCTGCGTGAAGATATGCTCCCGGAGGCTAACGGCAAACTGAACAAGAAGCGCATTTATCTCACCCAAGAGCCCGAATTGAAATATACATTGGTGATAGCCCCTCTGGCTATCGACAAGAAGGGGAACCAGCTTGTGAAATGCATCGTGCGGGAAACCGCAACCGGCAAAGAGGTTGCCAGCTTCAAAGTTGACGGCGACGGCGGAGTTTTCGGCTCCATGTCCAACCTTTGGGGTGATGGATTCCGCTCCTCCGGCAAGAAGTTGGGAAAGCTGCTGCTGAAGGCGATGACAGGAAAGTAAGAGATGAATTTATCCGAATCTCTGCAAGAGAAATATACCAAGGAGACGCTGTCGGCCCGTGACGCACAACGGGCGGCAGAGTTTATCGCCTTCGGACCGATAGTATTCGAGGTCTCAAGAATCATGCTCAAGTGGGGCATTCTCGATATGCTTCGCGATGAACAGCTGACAATCGAGGAGATCGCGGAGCGTGCGGGTGTCTCTGTCTATGCGTCAAAATGTCTCTTGGAGGCATCCCTTACGATAGGCACGGTGCTTGTCGACCCCGCTACGAATCGTTTTTCCCTCTCCAAGACGGGCTGGTTCCTGCTTAACGACCCTGCTACCCGCGTGAATCTCGACTTCAACCATGATGTCAACTATGAGGGAATGTTCCGCCTCGAGGAAGCCCTGATAGAGGGGAAGCCCGTCGGATTGAGACACTTTGGCAACTGGGCAACGCTCTATGAAGGGCTTTCCCGATTGCCGGAAGACGCCCGAAGCAGCTGGTTCGCTTTCGACCACTTCTATAGCGACAGCTCCTTTGAGGAGGCGTTGCGCATCGTGTTTGCCCAAAAGCCCGAGACCCTGCTCGATGTGGGCGGCAATACGGGGCGCTGGGCGTTGCAGTGTGTTGGATATGATGCTGGTGTGAGAGTTACCATCATGGATCTCCCGCAGCAGCTGGAGTTGATGCGAGAGGCTACGAAGGGCAAGCCGGGCGCTGACCGCATTGACGGCTTTGCCATCAATATGCTTGACCACGATAGCCGGTTTCCTGCCGACAGGCATTATGATGCCATCTGGATGAGCCAGTTTCTGGACTGTTTTGCGGAGGAAGAGATAGCGAGCATCCTTGCCCGGACTGCCGGGATCATGGACGGGAAGACGACTCTCTTCATCATGGAAACCCTTTGGGACCGCCAGCGTTTTGAGCCGGCGGCCTTCTGTCTGACGCAGACAAGCCTCTATTTCACGGCCATCGCCAATGGCAACAGCAAGATGTATCATAGTGAAGACTTGATGCGGATTGTGGAGAAAGCAGGATTGCAGGTAGTGAAAATCCATGATAACCTCGGCCAGGGGCATTCCATTCTTGAGATAAAGAAACCAAGACAAAGCGAAATAAATAACTAAGAAGGATTATGACAAGACAAGAAATTGAAGAAAAAGTACGCGAATTCCTGATCGACGACCTTGAGATCGATGAAGAAAAGATTGCCCCCGAGGCTCAGCTGAAGGACGATCTGGGCATCGATTCACTCGACTTCGTGGACATTGTGGTCATCGTGGAGAAGAAGTTCGGCTTCAAGATCAAGCCGGAGGAGATGGCTGGAGTGAAGACGCTCGGCCAGTTCTGCGACTATATAGAAGGTAAGGTAGGAGACAAATAGCATGCCGGAAAGAGAGTGGAAGGGAAACACGGCCGGGACGACATGGATGCACCGCTGGCTCATCCAGAGCTTGCGCGTCCTCCCGTTGCGAATGGTCTATGCGGGAGCAGCCGTTTTCGTCATTCCGTTCTGTATGCTCTTTGCCCATAAAGGGTATATCTCGATGTATCACTTCTTCCGCAGGAGGCTGGGACAGAAACCGTTGCGGGCATTCCGGAATACCTACATCAACCATTGCAGGTTTGCCCAGGTGATTATTGACAGGTTCTATGTCTATGGTGGAGGGATGTTTGATTTTGAGATTGATAACTATGGGCTCTATCAGCGTCTGGCAGCAGGGCAGGGAGGATTCGTCATCCTGAGTGCCCATATCGGTAACTATGAGGTGGCGGGATATACGCTTGCGGCGAAGACAAAGCGCTTTAATGCCCTTGTCTATGGCGGTGAGGCGCAGACGGTTATGCAGAACCGACGGCGCATTCTCACACAGAACAATATCCGGATGATTCCCATTCAGGGGGATATGAGCCATCTTTTCGCCATGAGCAATGCGCTGGCCGACGGGGAGTCGGTCAGTATTCCCGCCGACAGAATCTTCGGAAGTCCCCGCTATGTGGAGTCCCCGCTCTTCGGAAAGGCGGCAAGGTTTCCCCTGGGGCCATTTGCCATTGCCGCCCAGCGGGATGTTCCCGTCATTACAATTCATGTGATGAAAGAGTCTGTCAAGAAGTATCACATCTACATCCGGCAGCTGGAGGCCGGCGGAAAGACCCTCAAGGAACGCGCCGGGAGCCTCGCGCGCCAGTATGCGATGAATCTGGAAGAGACGCTAAAGGATTATCCGACCCAGTGGTTCAACTACTATGAATTCTGGGACGAGAACTAAAACGACATGACAGACTTGAACGATATAGACATCCATGAGTTGCTCCCGCAACAGGAACCCTTTGTGATGGTGGACAGGCTGACGCATTTCGATGAAAAGAAAACCTGCACCCGGTTTGCCATCAGGCAAGATAACCTCTTCGTTGAGGAAGGGCGCTTGAATGCCTGCGCCCTTGCCGAGAACATTGCGCAGACATGTGCGGCGCGGCTGGGATATGTCAACAAGTATATTCTGAACTGTTCCATCCAGATCGGCTTCATAGGAGCCATTCGCGGGATGAAGGTCTTTGCCACGCCGAAGGTGGGCGATTTGCTCGACACCTCGATAGAAGTTGTCGAGCAAATCATGGACCTTACGCTGGTAAACGCTACTGTCAAGGCGGGCGAACAGACATTGGCGACGGCCGAAATGAAGATAGCCCTGGCAGAGGAGGCGATGCAATGAGCGAGTTGAAGGCGAGCAAGGAGTTTGAAATAAGGTTCAGCGAGGTCGATTCCATGGACTTTGTGTGGCATGGTTCCTATCCTCTTTACTTCGAGGATGCCCGTGAGGCTTTTGGCGCGAGCTACGGGTTGGACTACATGACCATCTTCGACGCCGGCTGCTATGCCCCCCTCGTGGAGTTGAACTTTCAGTATAAGAAGCCCCTGCGCTATCGGATGCGCCCGCGGATAGACATCTTCTATGAGCCTACGGAGGCTGCGAAGATCGTCTTCAACTACGAGATTCATGACAGGGAGGATGAGTCGTTGATAGCGACAGGCCGTAGCGTGCAGGTTTTTCTCGACCATGACTACCGGTTGCTGTGGGAAAATCCGCCTTTTTATGAAGCTTGGAAAAAGAAGTGGAAGGTTGTTGAATGATAGGAAAGGTAGCAGATAATGTCATTTCCCCTATGGGAATGACCACGGAGGAAAACTATCTGGCTGTGAGGAGGGGTGATTCCCGTCTTGCCAGATACGAGGGACTTTGGGACATCCCCGAGCCTTTCTGTGCCTCGTTGTTCACTGATTCCCAGCGGGAAGACCTCTCGCTTGAAGGTGAATATACCCGTTTCGAGCGCCTGCTGATCCATTCCATAGCCCAAGCCCTTTCCCAGACGGATATCGACACGGCTTCTCCAAGGGTGCTGTTTGTCTTCTCTACTACAAAGGGAAATATAGAGCTGCTCGATCCAAGAGCTCCGTCATTCCGGAGGAGAGAGCCGCTGAAGGCTCTGGAACTGGGCAATGCCGCTCGTCAGGTGAGCCGATATTTCCATAACGGGAATACGCCCGTGGTGGCCAGCAATGCCTGTATCTCCGGGCTTAGCGCGCAGCTGGCAGCCATCCGGGCCATCGCGGGTGGCCGTTACGACACGGTTGTCGTCTCGGGAGCTGATGTCCAGTCGCGTTTCATCATATCCGGATTCCAGTCGTTTAAGGCTGTCTCACAAGAACCGTGCCGCCCGTTCGACATCGATCGGTGCGGGCTCAATCTCGGCGAGGCGGCCGCAACGCTTATATACAGCAGGCTCCCTGATTCCCCGAAAGGGGAGTTCTGGCTGGCGGAGGCCGGTGCCGTGCGCAACGACGCATTCCACATCTCCAACCCCTCGAAGACGGCGGAAGGATGTTTCAGGGCTTTGAGTCAGGTCATGGAGGAGTGTGAGAAGGAAGAACTGGCGCTCGTGAATGCGCACGGAACCTCCACCTTATATAACGACGAGATGGAAGCGGTGGCCTTGGGGCGGGCGGGGCTCTCCGGGGTCCCCGTCAACTCGCTGAAAGGATACTACGGCCACACGATGGGGGCGGCAGGAATCCTCGAGACCATCCTCACGATGCGTGCCATTGACGACCGCACCGTGTTGGGCACGAAAGGGTTTGAAGAGCTGGGCGTGTCGTGCGGCGTGAATGTCTCCAAGGACAACCGTCCCACGGACAAGCGGGCGTTCGTTAAGCTCATATCCGGATTTGGGGGCGGCAATGCGGCCATGCTCTTCAGGAAAGGAGGACCGCAATGAAGCCGCTTCACCACATCCGCATCACTCCGTGGGAGATCATGCTCGACGGAAAGGCGGTCAAGACCGAGGGCGAAGGCCTTTCCCTCTTGAGGAATGCCTATCAGGCGCACATCGGGGGATACCCCAGGTTTCATAAGATGGACGCCCTCTGCAAGCTGGGCTTCGTGGCCTCCGATCTGCTGTTGCAGGCCGAAGGCGGCAGAAGCTTCGATGAAAACGGGCACGCACGGGAAGAGGCACTCCGCGAAGACAGGGCTGTCGTCCTCTTCAACCGTGGCGGCTCGCTGGAGACCGACCGACAATATCAGGAGACGATAGATGCCGCTGACGGCTATTATCCCAGTCCGACTCTCTTCGTCTACACGCTGGCGAATATCGTAACGGGCGAAATCTGCATCCGTAACGGCTATTGCGGCGAGTCGAGTTTCTATGTCCTGCCCGAGAAAGACCTTGTGCTGATGGAGCGAATGGTCGGCGAATCGCTCACGGACCGGTCTGCGCAGAGTGTCCTTTGGGGCTGGGTGGACTATACGGACGAGCACGCCTTTGAGGCGGAGATGTATTTGGCGGAGAAGTAAGAGGCTGTCGGCGGATTGACGAAATCGGCGATTTCGTCCTTCAATTCCGCCGATTTCGTCCTGTAATCTCGCCGATTTTGTCAGACAGAAAGCCGTTAAAAGGAAAATGAAAGGCGACTTTTCAGAAAGTCGGTAACTATAGATAAAAGTAAAGACAGGAATATGGAATTAGAAGAAGAACTTAAAACGAAGATCCTCAAGGCATTGAAC
Source organism: uncultured Prevotella sp. (assembly GCA_963545855.1). Taxonomy (GTDB): domain Bacteria; phylum Bacteroidota; class Bacteroidia; order Bacteroidales; family Bacteroidaceae; genus Prevotella. The sequence goes on along the minus strand of CAUULA010000015.1, from coordinate 20,004 downwards.
CTTGAGGAAATCCGCCCCGAGGAGGTTGACGACGACGCGCCTCTCTTCGGCGAGGAGGGCATCGGCCTCGACTCTATCGACGCCCTTGAGCTCATCGTCCTGCTGGAGAAAGACTACGGCATAAGAATCAAGGATCCCAAGGCCGGCAAGGAGATTTTCAAGAGCATCCATGTGCTGGCCGACTATGTGAAGGCTAACCGTAGGAAATAAACATTGAAGAAGCGGATTCTCATAACAGGAACAGGCGTTGTCTCGGCCATCGGGAACAATTGCCGGGAGTGTCTCGACGCCCTTCAGGAAGGGCGTTCGGGCATTTCTTCCGTGGAATATCTGAAGACGGACCACAAGGAATATCCCGTAGGCGAGGTGAAGATGAGCAACGAGGAAATAGCCCGTTTGCTCGGCATATCCGGCGAAAGGACATATTCACGGACGGCTCTGCTGGGCATTCTTGCCGTGAGAGAGGCCCTGGCAGCGGCTCGGCTCAACGAGCAGGGCCTGGCCCTGATTTCCGGGACCACCGTTGCCGGCATGGACATGACCGAAGAGGCTTACCCCGACCGGCTGTCGAGAGCCGTTCTCGGGGGACACGACTGCGGAAGCAACACCAACCTCATAGCCGACCATTTCGGATGCTTCGATTTCACCTCTACCGTCTCCACGGCCTGCAGCTCGGCCTTGAATGCCGTCATCTATGGTGCACGGCTCATAGAGGCGGGGCTCCGCGACATTGTGGTTGTCGGTGGCACGGAGGCTCTCTCCCGCTTCCATCTCAACGGTTTCAAGTCGCTCATGATTCTCGACGAGGCTCCCTGTCGTCCCTTCGACGCCACCCGGGCGGGATTGAATCTGGGTGAAGGAGCGGCCTATCTCGTTCTTGAGAGCGAGCCGTCTGCCGAGAAGCGGGGGGTGCGCCCGATGGGGGAGCTCCGGGGAACGGGAAACGCCTGCGACGCCTTCCATCAGACGGCCTCCTCACCTGAGGGAGAGGGCGCCTTCCGGGCTATGGCTGAAGCATTAAAAGAGGCTGGTCTTGCCCCTTCGGAAATCCAGTATGTGAATGCGCATGGCACGGGAACTCCTAATAATGATGCCAGCGAGACTGCGGCATTGCGGCGGATTTTCGGGCAGGAGATGCCTCCGGTCTCGTCGACGAAGGGCCTGACGGGTCATACCACGAGTGCCTCGGGAAGCATAGAGGCCGTTTTCTGCCTGTTGGCCTTGAGGCATCAGTTCATCCCGCGGAATCATGGATTTGCGGCTGCAGATGCCGAATGCCTGGCTCCCTATATGGGCGGCCCTTTCGGCCGACCGCTTCGGAATGTGCTTTGCAATAGTTTTGGGTTTGGAGGCAACGACTCCTCAATCGTCATCGGAGCCTATGGAGAATAAGGTCTATGTGTTGGCGGTGACCAGGGATGTTCCCGAAGAGGAATATCGCAACTATGTAAGTCCGCTGAAGACGCGCCGATACGGCAAGCTGTTGAAGCGTGCGTTGGTTACGGCTCTTAAGTGTCTGCAGGACAGCGGGGTTTCTCATCCTGACGCAATCATCAATGGAACCGCACTCGGAAGTTTCGAGGAGACGGAAAATATACTGAACGCACTCGTGCGGGAAGGTGAAGACATGAGCATGCCCACCCAGTTTATGCTCTGCACGCACAACTCCGTGGCCTCCCTCATCGGCATCTATACGCAGAATCATGGCTATAACTCCACCTGCAGTCAGGGGCGGGTGTCCTTCGAGAGCGCCCTTCTCGATGCCCTCATCCAGCTCAGACTGGGCAGGATAAAGACCGCCCTCGTAACCGCGAACGACGCTGTAACACCCTTGTTGCGGCAAAAGATGGAGGAGGCGGGGATGGCTGTCGACGAGACCCTCGACCGCAGCATTGCCGTCATGCTGTCTACGGAGAGGGGCGAGAAACCACTCTGCGAACTTGTGAATGTGCGGATTTCCCATCGGCAGGGAGAGGAAGATACCGCAGAAACAGAAACCGTCAGGCTATGAGACTGATACTCACATCCGTCATCCAGTCCATCCTCCTGTGTGGAGGACAGGTGCTCCTGAAGTTCGCGCTCAATAAGATGGGGGCGTTCTCATGGACATGGAGCTTTTTCCAGAGCCAGCTGACCAACTGGTGGTGGTTAGGCTGCGGACTGTGCTATGCCGCCGCCACGGTGCTTTGGATGTATATCATCAAGCACTTCCCGTTCTCAATGGCCTATCCCATGATTTCCCTGAGTTATGTCTTCGGGATGTTTGCCGCCATGCTTTTCTTTCAGGAAAGCATTCCCGCAAGCCGCTGGCTGGGAGTCTTATTGATTATGGCGGGGTGCCTGTTCGTCGCTAAATAAGCAAAAAAGAGCAAGATGAAACTGACAAAATATCTGATAGTGGCATTCCTGACGGCAGGCTTCTGCCTGAACGCAAATGCCCAGCGCCTGAAGAAGGCAACGGAGAAACAGAAACAGCAGATGATTGCGACCATCAATCGGGCTTCCGAGAAGATTCACACCATACAGTGCGACTTCACCCAGGTGAGCGAATTGTCGTTCCTGGAAGACAAGGCCACGGCAAAGGGCAGGATGTCGTTTACGGCTCCGGGGAGCCTTGTCTGGCAATACACGAGCCCCACGCACTATACCTTTTCCATAGACAAAGGGAAGGTAACGACAAAGAGCGGTGGCAAGACGCACAGCATAGACATCAGCAACAACAAGATGTATCAGAACATCGTGGAGATGATGATGAACAGCGTTTCGGGCAAGAGTCTTGGCAACGGGCGGAATTTTGGAGTGGAAATGTATGTCTCCGGGAGCGAGTGGATAGCCTGGCTCACTCCTCTGAAGCCTGATTTCAGGAAGATGTTCAAGTCTGTCAGGCTTCATTTCAACAAGCAGCAACGCACGGTGCAGCAGGTTGAGATGATCTCAAACAATGGAGACAACATCAAGATTACATTGTCGAACATCCAAACAACTTATCGCCGATGAAACTGCTTGATGAAATGTATCAGATCAAGAGAGAGGAAGACCGCCTCGTGTCGATAGCCTTCTCTCCGGAGCATGTAATCTATAAGGCTCACTTCCCGGGGAAGCCCATAACGCCGGGAGTGTGCATCATTAAGATACTGGGCGAGCTTCTGGAGCGGAAAACGCGCCAGCCCCTGTCGCTCCGGGAAGTGAAGAACCTGAAATTTGTCAATCCCATCTCTCCGATAGACGACCCGGAGGTGGATGTTACCTTTCAGGATATCAGCCAAGACGGGTCGGAAGTGAGGGCAAGGGGTGTCATTTTGAACTCGGAAAAAATATACACCAAGTTTTCATTGATATTTGAAAAGGCATGAGCGAGCTGCAAGACATGATGGACAAAGAGCATATCTGCGTGATAGTCCCCACATTCAACAATGCGGGAACCATCGTCGATGTCTTGCGGCGCATAGAGAAGATAACCCGTAATATCATCGTCGTGAATGACGGGTGTACCGACGACACGCATCAGAGAATATTGGAGTCGGGATTGGAGATGGTCTTGGTGGAATATGCGAGGAACAGGGGAAAGGGCTATGCGCTTCGGCAGGGATTCCGGAAAGCGGTCGAACTGGGATATGAGTATGCCATTACCATAGACTCCGACGGACAGCATTTCCCCGAGGATATCCCTCTTTTCCTCGACGCTCACGAACGGCACAGGGACGCATTGCTGGTAGGTGCAAGGGAACTGAATCCCGACAGCATGCGGCGAGGCAGCGGCTTTGCCAACAAGTTTTCTAATTTCTGGTTCAATCTCCAGACAGGCCTGCGTCTTGAGGATACCCAGAGCGGATACCGTTTGTACCCGATTGCCCGAATGAATGCCCGTTGGATTATCACCTCGCGATATGAGTCGGAACTCGAATTCCTGGTCTATTCAGCATGGAAAGGCATCGAGGTGCGGAACATCCCGATACGGGTCTATTATCCCCCGAAGGCAGAGCGGGTGAGCCATTTCCGCCCTTTCTGGGATTTCATGCGCATCACCCTGCTTAACATAGTCCTCACGACGGGGGCCGTCTGCTATTATCTGCCCCTTAAACTCATAAGGAGAATTCACGGATGACGAAGCTTTTCTTGTCGATATATGATTTTCTGAGCACCCATAAGATAGTCTCTTCGGCTTTTCTAATACTGCTTTTCGCCCTCTTTATAGTGATTGCTTCCGGAGTGCACTATGAGGAGGATATTGCGAAATTCCTGCCTCAAAGCGAGCAGAACGAGAAGTTTCAGGCGATTTACGAGCACACTTCATCGCAGAACAAGATAGCTGTGCTGTTCACGCCGAGAGCAAGGGGGGCTGCCGCAAGTGAAGATTCGCTCGAGATGGCGATGGATTTCGTGGGGCAGGAACTTTCGGGGAGAAAGGGTGTCAGTCATTTGCAGGTAAGGGTCGATGATGAGAAGATTGCGAATCTGGTAAAGTTTATCTATCAGAACATCCCCTATTTTCTGAAAGAAGAGGATTATCAGCGCATCGACTCGCTGTTGCGGCAGCCTGATTATGTAATGACCCGGATGCAGCAGAATCGTGATTTCCTGCTGATGCCGATGGGAAGCGACCTGACGCAGATGCTTAAATGCGACCCCCTGTTTCTCTATACGCCTGTAATGCAGCGGCTTATGGGATTAAACCTAAGCAATGGCTTTCAGCTTGTGGACGGCTATATCTTCACGAAAGACGGGCAACATTCGATGCTCACCTTCGACTCTCCTTACGGTTCCAGCGAGACCCGTCAGAACGAATTGCTGGCAACAATGCTGGACAGTGTCATCGTGAAGGCGGAAAAGGCATATCCCACGCTCCGCGTCTCGGCTATCGGCGCCCCGTTGGTCGCGGTTACCAATGCCCAGCAGATAAAAAAAGACTCCCTCATAGCGGTATCGATAGCGGTCGTATTGATTCTCCTGCTTCTGATAGGGCATTACCGGCGTCTGTCGGATATTCTGTGGATTGGCGTATCGTTGGCGTTCGGGTGGTTGTTTGCCCTTGCCGGGATGTCGCTCTTCCACGAATCGGTATCAATCATCGTATTGGGAATCGGCTCCGTGATTATTGGTATTGCGGTGAACTATCCCTTGCATTTCCTGGATCATATCCGGGAGGTTTATGACCGAAGGGAGGCTCTTAGGGAGATGGTTCCGCCATTGCTCATCGGAAACATCACCACCGTTGCCGCTTTCCTTTGCCTGACATGGCTGGACGCACGGGCCATGCGCGACCTCGGATGGTTCGGGGCCCTGATGCTTACGGGAACCATTCTTTTCGTCTTGATATTCCTCCCGCTTTATGCGAAGAACGGGAGGCCGTTGAATAAGGCCGCCAAGAGAGAACCCAAATGCAGTTTTCTGCAGGGACGAAGACCGTTATTCACTATCCTTTTAACCGTTATCACCCTCGTATTGGGATATTTCTCGCTCCATACTTCGTTTGATTCTGACTTACAGCATATCAATTACATGACTGAGAGTCAACGGGAAGACATGAGGCTCCTGATGTCGTCCGTAAAGGAGGCACCTGTTTATGTGGTTACGGAAGGCCGTAACCTGGAGGAGGCACTGCAAAAGAATCAGGCGACAATGAAGGAGTTGAGCATTTCAAATCCGAGAGATACGATCGTTGGCATCGGTGGTTTTCTGCCCTCCCGGGAGCAAGCTGAAACACTGGCAGACTGGAGCCGGTTTGTAGACAGCAAATCAGACTCGCTGCTTAAGGAGTTTAGGGCGGCATGTAAGGCGCAAGCTTTCTCGGAAGAAGCCTTCAAACCCTTCACGGACCAGCTGCAGAGAAAGTTCTCGCCAAAATCCGTCTCTGGGTTTGAACCTGTTTTCGGGTTGATGGGATCGAATTTCCTGGTTAAGGAAAAAGGCAGTGTGAAGATCGTGGACTATGTCTATGGTGCCCCGGAGGACAGTATCAAGAAGTCCGTCGGGCAGGCTTTTAGCAGCAAGGATATTGGAAATCAGTTGGTGAAGGTGCTCAACGACTCCTTTAATTATGTGGGATTCGTTTGTGGATTCGTGGTATTCTTATTCCTCTGGCTTTCCTTCGGGAGGATAGAGTTGTCGCTGATGGCATTTCTCCCTCTGGCCGTTTCGTGGATTTGGATTCTTGGGTTGATGCAGCTTTTGGGCATTCAGTTCAATATCGTGAATATAATTCTCGCCACTTTCATTTTCGGTCAGGGCGATGATTACACCATATTCATCACGGAAGGACTGGTTTATGAATATACAACGGGGAAGAAGCGGCTGGCCTCTTATAAGAATTCCGTCGTATTCTCGGCTGTCCTGATGTTCATTGGAATCGGCTGCCTGATATTTGCCCGCCATCCTGCCTTGCGCTCTTTAGGGGCGGTTACGGTCATAGGAATGGCCACCGTCGTGTTTATGGCATACTTCCTGCCCCCCTTGGTATTCCGATGGATGACACGGGCGGGTAGCAAAGACAGCTGTATGAGCCACGATACTTTCATGACACGCCCCTTGCCGTATACATTAAAACGGCTGGTATATTCAACTTGGACACTCCTGATGTTTCTTGTTTTCATGTTCTTGTTCGCCCTGCCATATACATGGTTGCATTTTCATATCGGGAAGAATACGGAGAAAAGGCATGATCATTATCACAGAATCATCCAGAAGGCGATGATATTCATGATGAAAGTCATTCCCGGGGTAAGGTTCAAGAGCGATAATTCAGTGGGCGAGACCTTTGAAAAGCCTGCTATCGTGATCTGTAACCATCAGAGCCACTTCGACATATTGAGCTTGTTGCAGTTTACTCCGAAGATGATTATCATGACAAACAGCTGGACTTGGAACAATCCTTTCTATGGTTCTGTACTTCATCATGGCGACTTCCTGCCTGTGGATGCCGGTCTGGAGAAGAATATGCCCCGGCTTAGAGAGCTTTACGCAAAAGGATATAGCATCGTGGTCTATCCCGAGGCTACTCGTAGCGAGGACTGCTCGATCAAGCGTTTCCACAAGGGAGCCTTCTATCTGGCTCATGAACTGAAGGCTGATATCTTGCCCATGTATATCCACGGGCAGGGCTATGCACTTCCCAAGAAAGACTTCATGCTGCGCGAGGGAGAGGCTTATATAGAAGTTGGAAAGCGTGTCCGCTTGGATAATTATGATGAGACCGGGATTGAAAGCAATGCGTCAATCTTGGAGTTTGCCCATAAGATGCGGCGCCATTATCAGGAGCATTATGCCGAGATACGGGAAAAAATAGAAACCCCGGAATACTTGGAGCGATTCTATAGGCTTCGTGACTATTATAAAATGAAAGGTTTATGAAGAAAGTTGTTATCGTCGGGAGCGGGTTGGGAGGTCTCTCTTGTGGGGTGATTCTTGCGAAGAACGGATATGATGTCTTGATTCTGGAACAAGACGCGCAAGTAGGGGGATGTCTGCAATGCTTTACCCGTAAAGGCGCAAAGTTTGAAACGGGGATGCACTTCATAGGCTCAGCCTCGGAAGGGCAGACCTTGCAACGGCTTCTTCACTATCTGGAGGTTGAAGTAAAGCTGTCTCAGCTTAACCCTGCAGGTTACGAGGTGATATCTCTGAATGGTAAGAAATATCCATTTGTGTCAGGAAGAGAGGGTTTTATAGACCGGTTGGCTGAATCTTTCCCTTCCCAAAGAGGAAATTTAGAGCGACTATGGGAAATTATAGAGGGTGTAGCGAGCGCTTCCTCCCTCCATTCCCTGAAGCATACGGAGACGGACGCAGTCATGGACACTCAATATCAACTGCGCAGTATCAATGATGTCGTGGAAGAAACGATAACGGATCCGATCCTCCAAAAGGTGGTGGTCGGCAATCTTCCGCTCTATGCCGCAGAAAGAGATAAGACGCCCTTCTCGACCTATGCGTTTGTTATGGACTTCTATAACCGGAGTGCCTATCGCGTAGCCGGCGGCAGCGACAATATCGCAAAATCACTGATAGGGACACTATCTAAATATGGGGCACGAGTGCTCACGCATAAGAAGGTGATCAGAATAGACTGTGATGCCACCCATGCGACAGGGGTAACCTGCATGGATGGCAGCCATTATGATGCCGATATCGTGATTTCCGATACCCATCCGGCACGGACCGTTGAAATGACAGACTCCCCTTTATTGCGCCCGGTGTATCGAAAGCGTATCGGGAAACTTCCCAATACCATCGGTGGCTTCTCCGTTTATCTCCGTTTCAAGGAAAACAAGGTGCCCTATATGAATTATAATTTCTATGGCTATAACCAAGAGACGCCATGGGATTGCGAAAAATATACGCCACAAGACTGGCCTAAAGGCTATCTTTATATGCACTTCTGTGATGAGGAGAATCAGCAGTATGCACGGAGTGGGGTCATTCTTTCGTATATGCACATGGCTGATGTCGAGCGATGGAAGGGAACGAAAGTTAGTAGGCGAGGGGAGGATTATGAAAAATTCAAGCATCATCATGCGTTACGGCTGATACAGAATGTGGCGAAAGAGTTTCCTGGTCTGGCAGAGTCCGTAGATGAATATTATACCAGTACGCCGCTTACCTATTATGATTATACGGGTACGGAAGATGGCTCTATGTATGGAATAGCCAAGGATATTAATCTCGGTCCTATGGCACGGGTACATCACCGCACAAGAATCCCAAATCTTTTATTGACCGGGCAGAATATAAACTCTCATGGGATGTTGGGTGTTCTTGTCGGTACGATGGTTACCTGTGGAGAACTTCTGGCAAGTGAAGAAATATTTAATCAGGTTGTGAATGGATAAGATTGTTATCATAGGCGGCGGCTTGGGAGGTCTCTTTACGGGTGCCTTGCTCTCGAAAGAGGGTTGTGAGGTTGTCGTTTTAGAGAAGAATACGCAAATAGGAGGAGGACTGCAGACCTTCTATCGGAAGGGTATAGGCTTTGAAACGGGCATGCATCTCTTAGGTGGAATCCGCAAGGGTGGCTCTATTTATAAGTTGTGTAATTATCTCGGTATCATGGACAAGATAAGCCTTCGGGATGTAGACCATGACTGTATGGATCAGATTACCTATTTCTCGGACGGCAAGACTTATCGTGTTCCGGAAGGAAAGGAAAACTTTATTGCATATTTTCAGCAAGAGTTTCCCGAGGAGACAGAAGGTATTCGTGCCTATGTGGAGGCTTTGTATGGAATTGTTGACGAAATAGACTTCTTCTATCTCCGCTCCGGAGACCCTTATATCCATGGCCATCGGGAAGAATTCATGTGGCCTGCTGACAAGTTTGTGGCCCATTATATCCGCAATCAGAAGCTCCGCGACCTCCTTTCCTATATGAATCCTATGTTCGGAGGGTATGAAGGACACACTCCGGCATATATCCACGCCTTGATAAATGTGCTTTATATTAATGGTTCCAGTCGCTTTGTCGGTAATAGTCAACAGATGGCCGAGGCTCTAAAGGGGGTTATAGGATCCAATGGAGGAAAGGTTGTCGGAGGGGATCCTGTTGTGCGACTCGACATAGAAGACAGAATGCTGAAAGCCGTCCACACACAGAAGGGAGGACTCTATGTCGCGGATAAGTACATTGCGGCCATTCATCCTTCTGCCTTATTGAAGCTGACCGACTCTAAAGCGTTTCCTAAGGCCTATAGAAACAGGATAAATGAAGCTCCTAACAGCTACAGCTCATTTTGCGTCTATGTGATTTTCAAGCCCAAGGTTTTCCCTTATATAAACCACACATGTTATTATCAGGATGATTATGGCATGGTATGGCACTATGACAGGTATGATTCTAAAGATTTTCCTCGTGGTTTCATGTATATAACTCCCTGTGAGAAAAATCAAGGAAACTATGCCGGCAAGATGATTATTAATTCTATAATGCCCTATTCCGCCTGTGAAAAATGGGCAGATACGACGACCGGCCATCGTTCTAAGGAATATGAGGAATGGAAGCGTGAGCATATAGAAAAAGTCCTTGACAAGATGGAGTTGCTGTATCCAGACTTCCGGGCTAAGTGTGATATGGTCTTCGCGTCTTCCCCCCTGACGATTCGTGACTTCTACAATGAACCCGAGGGGGCTCTCTATGGTCTTCATAAAGATTGCAACAATATAGCGGAAAGTCAGGTCTCTGTATATACGAAAGTACACAATCTCTATATGACCGGCCAGAATGTGAACCTGCACGGTTTCTGTGGAGTTCCCCTGACGGCGATTAATACAGCAGAGGCGGTCGTGGGTCTTCATACAATTGTGGATAAGATTAACGGTTACAATAATGGGGATTAGATATATAGTTTTATTGCTTCTTTTCTCTTTAAGTGAATCGGGATATTCTCAGAAGGTCTTGGAATTTTTACCGGAAAAGTCTGCGAGAACAGCTGTGATTATATGTCCTGGAGGCAGTTATTGTTGGTTAAGCAAGAAGTATGAAGGGATAGAAGTGGCGGAGTGGTTAAAGGAAAATGGTATCGCTGCCTATGTGCTTTACTATCCGACTGCAGGCTGGGCAGCATATGTGTGGCATACACGATATCTTTTTCGTGGAACTCAGTATCCGGATCAGATACGGGCTCTGGAGAAAACATTGGCAGATGTTCGTTCTAAAGGCTATCAAAGTGTAGGGGCAATGGGGTTTTCGGCAGGTGGGCATCTTGTTCTGAATGCCGCGGAATATACCTCCAAGGATATCGCGCCCGATTTTGTAGCTGCCATTTACCCCGTGGTAACCCTGTCCCATCCCGATGTCCATCGTCGGAGCCGAAGAGGATTGTTAGGTGAAAGAAGGTGGAAGAACAGGGAGATTTGCGATTTTCTATCAATGGAGATGCATGCGGAGAGGATTACATGTCCGGTGTTTCTGATAAACTGTGAAGACGACCCTGTTGTAAAGAAGCACAATTCAGAACTGATGGATAGTGCTCTTACCGTAAACAGTAAGCCCCATTTTTACCGCCAGTTTAAGACGGGAGGGCACGGATTCGGTGTTAATGCGAGAAGAACCTCAGCAACTGCCATCACTTGGAAGGGGTTATTCCTTCGTTGGTTGAAGGAAATTGGTCATTAAAAAGTGGAATAAGCTTGTATATTTCCTTTAGAATTCCTAATTTTGCGCATAGATATGATGGATTTTGACGATATAAGACCTTATTGGGACGAGGAAATTCCTGCGGCAATGCAGCGAATCGCAGCGAGTGATGCCTTTCCGCTATTGGCCTCATGGATATTTCCGGGTCGTGATTTAGACGATGTGAGGCAAATGGTCTTGTCGCTTAAGAGTATTCGTGAATTCCAGGTGAAGGTGATGCTTCCGGTAAACGAACAAGTTGTAAAGCGCTCGATAACACGGCTTACTTACAGTGGTTTTGAGCAACTGGATCCAGAGAAGCGATATTTATTCGTTAGCAATCATCGTGATATCATGCTGGATGCTTCCATCCTGCAGTATCTGTTGGTGGAAAACGGAAGAGACACAACGGAGATAACATTTGGGGCTAACTTGATGTCTCCTGGCTTGATAACGGATATCGGCAGGTCGAATAAGATGTTTCGCGTGGAGCGAGGCGGGAAAATGAAGGATTTCTATATGTCGTCAAGGCATCTCAGTGATTATATCCGCTATACCCTCCTTGAAAAGAAGCAGAGCGTCTGGATAGCCCAGAGGAATGGCCGGACTAAGGATGGCAACGACAGGACGGACCAAGGCATCATCAAGATGTTCTGCATGAGTAAGCCGGAAGACAAAATCAAGGCTCTCAGTGAGCTGCATATAGTTCCGGTGAGTGTGAGCTACGAGCGTGAGAGCTGTGATATATTGAAAGCCATCGAACTATATGAAAGCCGATATACGAGATATATCAAGAAGCCGGGAGAAGACCTGAACAGCATCCTGACAGGCATCGTCCAATATAAAGGGCAAGTAAACTTCACTCTGTGCAAAGAGGTTACGGAGGAAGATCTTATGCAATTTGACAGTTGTACGAATAATGAATATCATAAGCAGGTGGCCCAGTTACTTGACGACCGAATCAATTCTGCCTATCGGCTTTATCCCAATAACTACATCGCCCATGACCTTCGATATGGACAGACCACATACAGGGACTTTTATACGGAGGAAGAAAAGCAAGCCTTCGTAAAGTATATGCTGCGCCTGAATGATTACGACATTAGTGAGCCGGATGTGCTCAAGGACTTCTTCTTGGGCATATATGCAAATCCTGTGGCAAACTTGAATAAGTAATGTGGCTGTTCGTAGGGTGGCACATGCCGCTACCTTTTGTCTCGGGTGGGTCTTTCCCGCAGAGATATGGCTGTTTTCCTGAAAGGCGAATGATTTCAAAATTCGCAGACAATCCTTTGCCGTTTCAGAAAATTTACCTATCTTTACCGACAGAAATTAACAGATTAAATATAGGACTATGATACAATACCTGTCGGAAAATCTATGGCTGTTATGGACTGTCATCACCATGGTGTGCTTGATTCTGGAACTAAGCTCCGGTGATTTCTTCGTTACCTGCTTTGCCATCGGTGCGCTTTTTGCTGTGCTTTCAACATTTCTGGGAGTTCCGTTCTGGGCTCAGGTCTTGGTTTTCGCCGTTTTTTCCGTATTATCCATTCTCTTTGTGAGGCCCTCATTAATAAAACATCTGCATGGTGAGCACAAGGAACGCTTGAGCAATGCCGATGCCTTGATAGGCAAAATAGGGGTTGTCATAGAAAAGATAGGCGTCGGCTCGAGTGGCTATGTCCGCATAGACGGAGACGAGTGGAAGGCTGTCACCCATGGGACGGCCGACATAGATAAGGGCGAAAGGGTAAGGATTGTTGCTCGCGACAGTATTATTATGACAGTAGAAAAACTTTAAACCATATAGAATCATGATTGCAACTTACGCTTTAGTGGCCATTGTAGTTCTGGCAATTATCTTTGTCAAGATGGCTGTAGTTATCATCCCACAGTCGGAAACCAAGATTATCGAACGACTTGGAAAATATTATGCGACCCTCAAGCCCGGTATCAATATTATCATTCCGATTATTGATAAGCCAAAGTCAATTATTACCTTGAACCGCGGACGCTATGTCTATAGCAATTCCATCGACCTTCGGGAGCAGGTATACGATTTTGATCGTCAGAATGTAATTACCAAGGATAATATCCAGATGCAGATCAACGCACTGCTTTATTTCCAGATTGTAGACCCGTTCAAGGCCGTGTATGAGATCAATAACTTGCCGAATGCTATAGAGAAGTTGACTCAGACTACCCTTCGTAACATTATCGGTGAAATGGAACTTGACCAGACGCTTACTTCCAGAGACACCATTAATACGAAGCTTCGCGGTGTCCTTGACGATGCCACTAACAAGTGGGGCATCAAGGTCAACCGTGTCGAGCTTCAGGATATCATTCCGCCCGAGAGTGTTCTTACGGCGATGGAGAAGCAGATGCAGGCAGAACGAAACAAGCGTGCAACCATCTTGACCAGTGAAGGAGAAAAACAGGCACAGATTCTCCAGTCGGAAGGCGACAAAGCGGCAACGATCAATCGTGCGGAAGCCAACAAGCAGCAGTCTATTCTGAAAGCAGAAGGTGAGGCTACGGCCCGCATCCGTAAGGCCGAGGCCGAAGCTGTTGCCATCCAGAAGATTACGGAGGCCGTTGGCCAGAGCACGAATCCGGCAAACTATTTGCTGGCGCAGAAGTATATTCAAATGCTGAATCAAGTTGCCCAGGGCGACAAGACCAAGACCGTATTCCTGCCTTATGAAGCAAGCAATCTTATGGGTTCAATTGGCGGTATTAAGGAACTCTTCAAGGGAGAGTAGGTTGTAGGGGAATGAATATATGTATTGTAGCGGGAGCACGGCCTAATTTTATTAAGGTGGCTCCCATTATCCGAGCTATTGACAAGGCTAAGGGAGAGGGAAGAAATATAGACTTCAAGCTGGTGTATGCAGGCACATCCGATGATGCCACCCTTGAGCCATCCTTGTTTGAAGACCTCCAGATTCACCGTCCGGATGTATTCCTGGGTGTGGAGTGCGGGAATCTGAACGAGCTCACGGGGCAAGTGATGTCCGCGTTTGAGCTCTATCTCCGGCAGAATCCCACGGATGTCGTGATAGTCGTAGATGATTTGGCATCCACGATGGCCGCGGCCATCGTTACCAAGAAGCAGGGAATATTGTTGGCGCATTTGGTTGCGGGAACGAGAAGTTTCGATATCAAGATGCCAAAGGAGATCAATCGCTTGGTGATAGACGGACTTTCCGACTTGCTGTTCACGGCAGGGATGGGCAGTCAGAGCATCGCCACCCGTGAGGGGGCAGAGCTTTCCAAGATCTATCTTGTGGGCAATATCCTCATGGACACCCTTCGTTTCAATTACAATCGTTTGAAGAAACCGCTCGCTTTCGATGCCCTTAGCCTGAAGGAAAGAGGCTATTTGGTCTTTACCTTAAATCGAAAGGCGCTGATTACAGATACAGACAACCTGCGGCAGATGCTGAATAGTCTGATAGCCAATGCCCAGGGCATGCCTATTGTGGCTCCGTTACGGGACGGTGCGGGAGCCGCGATACGGGCGCTTCACATAAAAGCACCGAACTTCCATTTGATAGCTCCTCTTGGTTATCTGGAGTTTGGCTATCTAACCGCCCATGCGAAAGGCATCATTACGGATTCCGGGAATGTGGCGGAAGAGGCAACCTTTAATTCCGTTCCTTGTATCACGCTGAATAGCTATACGGAACATATTGAGACGGTCAAGATTGGTTCGAATGTTCTTGTGGGCGAAGATGCCGTCAAGTTGGGCTCTGCCGTTGCCGATATGGTAGCTGGACAATGGAAGAAATCTGCCATTCCCGACCGTTGGGATGGCCGTTCTGCTGAGCGTATCGTTCAGATCCTGTTGGAATTTAATCATTCTGTGGCACATTAATTGGTATCTGCAACATGCGCATAGCACTCGTGTTCCTTCTTTTTCTGGGCTTACCGGTATATGCGGAAGAGGCTGATACGGTATCCCGTTGGGGTGGGAGCGTGAGCATGCAGCCTACTGCGGTGCTGGGATTAGACCATTATGTGCGTATGTGGCTTAAGCGGAAACACTCATTTTCATTAGAGGGACAGCTTCGGCGTGTATCACTTCCCACGGACAGCGATGCCTATGCGGCTGATTATGGATATCCGACATTAAGCCTGGGGATAAAATATGCCGTCAACCGAGTTACCATGCATCGTGAAGAGAATCAGGAATGGGGTTTGTTGGAGCCTGTAGACTACGAGTCTCGTCTGGGCAATATTCTCAGTGCCTATGGTTCTTTCGCACGGCCGCTCTTCCGCAGCCGTCATTGGGAAGTCGACTATACGCTGTCCTTCGGGCTGGCCTATGCACATCGTAAGTATGCCCTTGGCGACAATGCCGACGATGAATTTATCGGTTCGAGGTGGCTGATTTATTTTGGAACAGGTCTTCATGCGACCTGTCGGATAGCGCAAAACTGGGGCCTGAAGGCTGGCGTGGAATTCTTCCATCATAGCAACGGGGCGCTCAATCGGCCGAATAAAGGCGCTAATTATCTTGGGTCATCGTTGGCCTTGGTATATTATCCTTACTATGGAAAACTGCTTGATAATAAAATAAGGTACAACCCCTGGTTCCGGAAATATTGGTATATGAATCTCACGCTGGGCATGGGAGCAAAGACTTTGGATGAGGACTGGAAGCGCACGCAGTTCCAGACATCTCCGCAGGAGCCGGATTATCGCCGTTCCAGATTCCATGTCTATACAGCCTATTCCGTGCGAGCCGACCTGATGTATAGATATGCCCGTAGGTGGGCGAGCGGTTTGGGTGCGGACTTGTTTTATGGAACCTATTCCGGCCATATTGCAGAAATAGATGCCGCTACGGGCGTCAGGCACAGCCCATGGTCTTTCGGCTTGTCGGCCAAGCATGCCGTTTTCTATCACAATTTCTCATTGAATATGTCATTGGGCTATTATCTGTATCGTGAGATGGGAACGAGCGCAAAGGCTCTGGAGAAGCCTTACTATGAGCATATCGGCCTCCATTATACCTTTCAGGCACTTCGTAATCTGACGATAGGCATCAATATAAAAGCTCATCTGACGAAAGCCGACTTCACGGAGTTGGTGCTGAGTTATCCTGTGAAACTTTAAGATCAGTAGAAAACGATGCAAACGATCCTGTATATAAAGAATATGGTGTGCGACCGATGCAAGATGGCCGTCGACAAGATACTGCGCGACGCAGGTCTCACGCCGGTGGAAATAGAGCTCGGAACGGTCCGTATAGAGGAAGAAGTCAACGGCCTCATACACGATCGCTTGGCTTCCGACCTTGCCGCGATAGGTTTTGAATTGCTCGATGACAGGCGTCAGCAGATGATAGACCAGATCAGGAGCGCCGTTATCCGGCTTGTTCATTATCGCGGCAACCAGTCTTCTGTGAACCTGAGCGACTATCTTTCGAATGAGTTCCATAGCGACTATAGTGGCTTGAGCCGGCTGTTCAGCGAGTTTGTGGGCAAGACTCTCGAGCGTTATTATATCGAGCAGCGCATTGAAAGGGTGAAAGAACTCATTTTCTATGACGAGCTTTCGCTTACTCAGATTGCCTTTCAGATGAATTATTCGAGCGTGGCTTACTTGTCGAGCCAGTTCAAGAGCGTTACGGGAATGACCCCTTCACAGTTCAGGACATTAAGAGGCAAGGCTCGGAAACCGCTTGACAAGGTTTAGGAAGACTACGGTCCGGCAAAAAGTTATAATCTTTATCCGGAATTCCGTAACGCTTCTCTCCAGAATTTCCATTATCTTTGCGTCAGGAATTAAAAGTCGAAAGAAGATGGAAAAGAAAACATTTACCGTAAACGGAATGAAGTGCGTGCATTGCAAGGCCAATGTGGAGCGTGCGATAAGGGCATTGAGTGGCGTGGCTTCTGCCGAGGTGAGCCTCGAAGATAAGAGTGTTGTCGTGGAATATGATGCGTCTGCTGTGAATCCGGAGGCAATTAAGAATGCCGTGGATGCGAGTGGTCGTTACGAAATGGAGTTGTAGCAGATGAGGAAGACGATTCCCGTTATCGGTATGGCCTGCGCTTCCTGTTCCGCCAATGTGGAGCGGAAGCTCAACTCGCTGGAGGGCGTCAGGGAGGCCTCCGTCTCCCTCCCCGGTCGCTCGGCGTTGGTAGACTATGATCCAGAGACGATTTCCCTGGAGACCATGAAAAAGGAAATCAACGCCATAGGCTATGACCTTGTGATAGAATCCGACCGCTCGGTGGTAGAGATAGAGCGCCGCGAGTATCAGCTTCTGCGGCGAAAAACGCTTTTCTCATGGATAATCGCTCTCCTCGTGATGTCCGTTTCCATGGGATGGATACAGCTTGGAGGCAGAGATATTGCCAATCAGAGCTCGCTCATTCTCTCTCTCGCGAACCTTCTTTATTGTGGACGCGGCTTCTATCTTTCGGCCTGGAGGCAGATTCGCCATGGCTCGGCCAATATGGATACCTTGGTGGCCCTGTCTACGGCGATAGCCTTTCTTTTCAGTGCGTTCAATACATTCCTCGGCGACGAGGTGTGGGGTGCCCGCAGGATAGAATGGCATACTTATTTCGATGCCAGCGTCATGATCATCACCTTTGTGCTGACAGGACGCCTGATAGAGGAAAAGGCCAAGAACGGAACAGCCTCCTCCATCCGCCAGCTGATGGGATTGGCACCGAAGACGGCACATATCGTGGTGGGAGACAAGGTGGAAGAGGTGCCGATTTCAACCATAGAAGTCGGCGATGTGCTTGAGGTCAGTCCCGGCGAGAAGGTTCCCGTGGACGGCGAGGTGATATGGGCAACAAGCTTTATGGCCGAGGATGCCGCCTATGTCGACGAGAGTATGATAACCGGCGAGCCGACTCCTGCCGAGAAGAGGAAGGGCTCCAAGGTCATGGCGGGCACCATTCCCTCGCAGGGCAAGTTTCGTTTTCGTGCCCGCCAGATAGGCGAGAACACGGCTCTTGCCCATATCATCCAGATGGTGCAGCAGGCTCAGGGCTCCAAGGCGCCCGTCCAGCGTGCCGTGGACAAGGTGGCCCGGGTGTTCGTGCCACTGGTTGCGGGGCTCGCCTTGCTCACATTCCTGCTCTGGTGGGCTGTCGGCGGGAATGCCGAATTGCCGCATGCCATCCTCTCGGCGGTCGCCGTTCTGGTCATAGCCTGCCCCTGTGCCATGGGGCTGGCCACGCCGACGGCCCTGATGGTAGGCATCGGGAAGGCCGCGGAGAAGCAGGTACTTATCAAGGACGCCACGGCTTTGGAAGGTCTGAGAGCCGTGGATGCCATGGTCATAGACAAGACCGGAACCCTCACGGTGCCTAATCAGAACATCGACTTCACCAAGGCCGACGACCTGCCTCTTGAGGAGCGCGAGACGCTGAAGCCGCATGCCCGTGAGGCCATGGCCGCCTTGCAGGATGCGGGCATTGAGGTCTACATGATGAGTGGAGACAAGGAGGAGGCGGCAAAGTATTGGGCTGCCAAGGCCGGAATCAGCCATTATCAGAGCAAGGTGCTGCCGCAGGACAAGGAGAACCTCGTGCGCACGCTTCAGGCCGAGGGCAGGAAGGTGGCCATGGTGGGTGATGGAATCAACGACACGCAGGCTCTCGCCCTTGCCGATGTCAGCATAGCCATGGGGCGGGGGACGGATGTAGCTATGGATGTGGCACAGGTTACCTTGATGGGCGACGACCTCAGGAATATCTCGGAGGCCGTCAGGCTCTCTAAGAAAACCGTCAGGATGATTTGGGAGAACCTTTTCTGGGCATTTATCTACAACCTTGTGTGCATTCCGTTGGCAGCAGGCGTGCTTCGTCTTTTTGGCGTCGACTTCCAGATTACGCCCATGTGGGCATCGGCGTTGATGGCATTCTCAAGCGTCAGCGTCGTCCTGAACAGTCTCCGCCTGAAGTTCCTGTAAATGCTGAAGGCCGTCTCCTGAATGACAATCTCGGCAATATTGTCCGACAAAATCGCCGAGATTGTGCGACGAAATCGCCGGTTTTGCAAACAAGGAGGTTGCTGCCGGAAGAGGAAAAAGGAATTGCATGAAAAGCGAAGGCAATCATTCTGCCGATTATGAATAGAGGTAGGGACATGATAGATCATGTTCCTAACGCATTGCAAAGTCATCCGGATAGTGGGGGAGCGTGGTAAATCACGCCCATGTCCCTTGCGGATTGCGATAGAAGGGTCCTGTATCTGGCCTTTTGCCTCGGGCTTTTCTTGTTAATCTTTGGGGACGGGATAGTTGTATTGGTCGAAGTACCGGAGTTCCCGGCTCGGTATATTCACGCCCTCGACGCTGATCTGGAATGAGAAGTTAGGGTTCAGATTATACTTAACGGCTCCTCCTATGCGGTCGCCATAGCCGTACATATCGTAGTCCATCGGGGCATGGTAATATCCCATCCGGGGATAGCAGAGCCCGCGATTCATGTTGCTTGCCACCTGTTTCTGCACCCACGCGTAGGCTTCCCAGTGCTCGTTGAACTTATATCCGAGGGCAGCATAGACAGCGCCTTGCCTGTATGAGTCGCCGCTCCACAGTATATTGCTGACCGTGGCACCGGCTGCCAGCCACAGCTTGTCGGTCAGCGGCGTGAGATAAGTGGCGTTTAGGCGCTGTCCGAAGCCGGCTCCGCGATGCCGGTTCTTGCCGAATTGCGTCATTACCGATAGGCTCATGTCCACATTCAGCCCCTTGTGCCATCCCCAGCCGTAGGCATAAGGACCGATCGGGCCGGACAGGCTGATGGAGTCTTTCTGAGCCTTTGCCGTTAAGCAAAGCAAAGAAAATATTACAATCAGTAATTTTTGTTTCATGCAAGCAAAGTTACTTAAAATAATGGAATTTATTTTGTCTGTTAATG
>CAUULA010000014.1:0-30257 GCA_963545855.1 uncultured Prevotella sp. | reverse complement strand
CTTCTAAGAGTGTATAGGTGAGAATTGAGAGGATGGTAGGTTTTGCAGAGGTCTCACCGGAGTAAAAAATGTCTTGGTACGGGGATTCCAACAGGGAGACATACCAAAGAAGGCCACATGCTATATCTGCCTAAGCATACAGGGGCTTTTCGGTTAGCAGCCAACAGAGGAATTACTTGCTGCGAGTAATGGCATTACACGCCGTTTGTAAGGGCATTATTTGCGGTCTGTAAAGAGTTGGCAATGCGGTTTTATGACCCTGACCGGCTACAGACCGCAGAGGCAAAAGCCGTCCTTGGCACGACCGGATACGGCAAGTCCGTCTCTGACGGACTGCTACCTATAGAAGCGAGAAGGAGCCATATCTGCGGGCACCGGCCCTGAAATCAAAAAGGGATGCCCCCGTGGGGGCATCCCTTTATATCTTATCGTGTTAACTGAATAGATTACTCAGCAACAGTTACGGTAGCACGACGGTTGAAAGAGATAGGAGACAGTTCGTCTACACCGCCATTACCCTTAGTAGTAATGTTATCGCGGCTTACACCCATCTTAACGAGCTCGTCGGCAACAGTAGCGGCACGCTGCTCGGACAACCACTGGTTGTGGGCAGGCTTACCGGTTGCACTGTCAGCATAACCGTTGACCATCAACTTAGAATTGTTCTCCTTAGCATACTTGGCAACAGCCTCTACATTTACGAGATCTTTCTGAGAAGCGATGTTCGTCTTGTTGAGGTTGAAGAATACAGATACCGGAGTCGTAACGAATTCCTTAACGGTCTCGGCCGGCTTCTGGTTAGCAAGCATTTCCTTCAGGCGTGCGTTCTCTGCATTAGCATCGTTGAGCTGAGCGTTGAGAGCGTCGATCTGAGACTGAGAAAGAGCCTTGATTGCGTCTACATCAGGCGTCTTGTCCCAAGTAGCCTTGCCAAGGTTGAAAGTCAAACCAAGCTCTGCATAGAGGTTGTTATCGTGAGAAACCCATCCGCGGTCGCCAGCAAGCTGATCATAGCCGTCAACATCGCCCTCGCTGCGAATCCAACCCAACTCGAGATGGAGACCAACATGCTTGCTCAGACGGAATGTATTCAAGACACCTGCAGAGAGAGCCATGCCATAATAGTTGGCAGTCATGGAACGGCCAACGCCACCACCGGCGAATGGAACGAAATTCCAGACACGATTTGGGTTGTAGCCACAAAGCATATTGCTGAGGTTGAACAGGATTTGCTCATTCAGGAACCAATAACGGTTGCTTGCATCTTCCGGACCATCACCGTTGTTCCATACGCGCTTGCCCCAGATACCCTGAAGCTTCGTGCGAAGTCCAAGACCCGGAGTGAACCACTTACCAATTGCTACTGCAGCACCTGGGTTGGAACGGAAGCTCTTGAACGGGCTGGCTGCAAGGTTCTGACCGTGCTCCTGACCTGAATACCAAGCGTTCCACTGACCACCCACCTGGATGAACCAGTTGCTCCAGAAAGAATTAGTTGCTACACTATACTTGAGTGTAGGATCTGCATCCTGTGCGAAAGAGCACATGGACACGCTAGCAAATGCTAATACAATCAATAATTTTCTCATAACTATTTATATTTAACAATCAAAAAATAATTCTACTATATATACTTACGCATGTATTTGGGCACAAAGATAGTAATATTTTTTAAATATAACTATTTTTTCTTGAAAAAATCTCCGTGTTTTTAAAGAAAGATGAACAAAAAACACATTTTTTGACCTTTTCCGTACTACATCATACCTTATCCCAGCAGATGTTCTATGTCTTGCTGCTTCAAAATACAGAATATGCTTTTACCATCAGGGGTGTAATTCACATTCTCACAGGCAAACAGACTGTTAACGACACTCTCCATCTCCTCATTGTTCAAAACCTGACCCTGAGGGATAGCGGCATTCCTGGCCAGGCTCAGTGCCAAGGAGTGGTTCATGTCTTCCTTCGAGGAAGTACCTCTCTCCGCAGAATCCGACAATATTTCATTGATGAGGGTTACATAGTCCAGCCCGTCAAGGCCTGCAGGAGCACTATTGACGGCGAATGTATTTCTGCCCATATCGATGATTTCAAACCCTAAATCCTCCAGTTCGCCCCTCATCTTATCTAATTGAATAACCCCCGAGGCATTCAGGGAAAGCATTTCCGGGAAAAGAAGCTTCTGCGGCCGCCCCTTATGATTCTTCTGCTGGGCCAGATATTTCTCATAAAGAATCCTTACATGTGCCCGATGTTGGTCTATAATCATGAGACCCGATTTCACCGCGGTCATAATATACTTGCCCTTATACTGATAATGCGCAGGTGATTTCTCCTCTATAATATTCCGGCCAGAAACGGCTTCGGACTGTGATTCGAAGATTTCGGCTTCATCGGAATGCTCTTGTCTTATTCCCGGATAAAGTTCTTCCCAATTAGCAGGAGCTTTCTGGTGGGCTATAGGCTTCTCCGTAAACGGATTATACTGTGGATTCACCCGTATCCTCGGAGCGGAAGGCGCAGAGGACGCATCCGCGTTAAACACCGGGATGTTGGGTTTCCCCTGCACATCAAAGTCTATCGAAGGCACTTCATTGAATACGCCTATCGACTCCTTCACGGCTGCGGAAAGGATTTGCCAGATAGCCTGCTCGTTTTCGAACTTGATTTCCGTCTTCGTAGGATGGATATTTACATCTATATCGCCCGGAGCAATCTCGAAATAAAGGAAATAGGGCACCTGCTCCCCCATAGGCACAAGGCGCTCAAAGGCCGACATGACGGCTTTGTGGAAATAGGGATGCTTCATATAGCGGCCGTTCACGAAGAAATATTGATGTGCCCCTTTCCTGCGAGAAGACTCCGGCTTGCCGATAAAGCCCGTTATCTTACAAATCGTGGTATCGACATCTACGGGTATCAACTCTTGATTGAGTTTTTTCCCAAAGACATCAACAATACGCTGACGCATGCCACACGCCTTCAGGTTATACATCTCCACCCCGTTGCTATGGAAGGTAAAGGCTGCGTCCGGATAAACCAGCGCAATGCGTTCAAAGGCGGCAAGAATATTGTTAAGTTCCGTCGAGTTCGACTTCAGGAATTTCCTGCGGGCAGGAACATTGAAGAATAAGTTCTCTACCTTAAAATTACTTCCCACAGGACAAGAGCAAGGCTCTTGGCTAACAAACTTCGAACCGGAGATTGCAAGATGCGTCCCTATCTCCTCTCCATCCTGCCGAGTCTTCAATTCGACCTGGGCAACAGCGGCTATCGATGCCAGGGCCTCTCCACGGAATCCCATGGTGTGAAGGGCAAACAAATCATCCGCCTTACGAATCTTGGAAGTTGCATGACGCTCGAAAGACAATCGCGCATCAGTTTCCGACATGCCTTTTCCGTCATCGATAACCTGAATAGATGTCCGGCCGGCATCCACGACAAGGATATCTATATGCCCCGCACCCGCATCAACGGAATTCTCAACCAGCTCCTTGATAACACTTGCAGGACGCTGAATGACCTCTCCTGCGGCAATCTGATTGGCCACCGAATCCGGCAACAATTGAATTATATCGCTCATCCTTCCTCCTCAAATCATAATATAGCAGACGAAAAGCAGCAACAGAACAAGTATCAGAGGGAAGACGATACTCACCCAACGGGATTGGAACATCCCCCGCCTCTCCCTACCTTTCAGTAAAGACTTGGAAAACTTGTCCTTTAAGTCTTCCGCGTTTCCCTTTCCATCATATATAAATCCATGATGGAAACCTTGTGGCCGTCTGCTATTAAAATATCTCATGACTGTTTCAAATGCTGCAAGGGAGCCTCATGGCGCTTGATCACCTTGAGTGTCTCGCCCTCTTTCTTTCCCCGCCAGTTAAAGATGTCGTACTTATCTTTCGGGCGGATTTCATCAAACCACCCAAAAACATCCAGCTTGTCACGCGTTGGGGGGATCTGGGTCATCGGATACAATGTAGATGTAAACTTATTAGTCCAGATACGGTCCAGCTTCCGCTCGGGGGTCATATACATCCGCATAGTATCAGTTTCAAGATAGTTCAACCCAATGAGAGAGCTATCCTTGTCGTCAGTTGGATAATATATCGACCGCACATTCCCAAAAGATTCTGCCTCGCGTATCCTCCCGTCTATGAAGTATGCGTTCATCTGTTTCGAGGACACCTGGTTATAATGCATACTGTCCGCCATCTGCTCTGCAGAGAATGCCTGACCTATAATTTCGGCTCTCCTTATCGTAGAGTCATTCATATATACTTTAATGACCTCTCCCAGCAATTGTCGGTTCCCATTCCACACAATCGGATCACGATACATCGTCATACAGGAATCTAACGAGCTGACCACCAAGGAATCGCACACAGCCTGAACATCCGTCCTATATGCGCGTACCTTATTATAACAATGTACCAACCGGTAGACCGAGTCCGTATTGATATTGAAAGTATAGAGCTTGATGGAATCCGCATGTGCGAACAAAGTGTCAGGGCCTTGCGAGAAATCTTTCAATACTGCCCGCTTGGTAGCAAATCCCTTTCCCGTCTTCTCATTATAGTGAAGCTCATCGCAAACGAGAGAATTCTTATTCTCATGGTCTATATATACGACATTGCCATAGCCATGGCTCTCACCATCCTTGACATAAAAAAGGCTGTCGCCCGTTATCTCCTTCTGTTTATCCACCATTTTGGAGCGGCCGTACAGCTGTGCCTGATCCGTCCGCGTATCATAATAGGCGTCCGAGGTGGTCACGATGCTTTCCTTGGAAGTAATCTCGGAATTCGGTCCTACGATATGGGCCAGCGACTTACGAGTATCATAATACAGGGTGTCCGTCTTTATCAGGCGATCCTCACTACGCATCCTCACATTAAACCTGAATACCGCCTGGCGGGAATCCAGATAGTATTCCCCCCAGTCAGCCACCAGCTGGTCTTTACCGTCAACAAGCTTTCCCCCTTCGAAGAAATAGGCATAGTTATACAGGCGGTCATAGTCCAGACTATCCGTGGTAAGCGTCTGTTTCCTGTGTCTTAGCACCACATCATAGCGGGCACGCATCATCTGCCCCAGACCGTCGTATTCCGCATATCGGCAATTCAGCGAAAGCGTGTCGCCCTGCTTGAAACGAACATGTCCAAAAGCCTTCACCGAATTTGCTTCCTGAAAGAAATAAGCACTGTCGCACCAAAGCTGCGCGCCCTGATGGGTGAAATGAACATTCCCCTTTACAACCTGCGCATCGGGATTATTGCCAAAATGGTCATACTTCAACTCGTCGGAGTGAACCAGATATATCCGCTCATCACTCTTCTTGCGCGTCTTCTTGGCAGGTTGGCCCGACTGTACATACAGGCCAAAAAGGCATAGAATCGCTATGAGAGAAATCCTATGCCCGCTGATATATTTGGTTATGGCTTTTATTAGAGTCATTTAACCCAGCCTTCATATTGATACTTTCCCTCCCTGTATCGGGGATTCATCCATACATAGGTATGCTTGATTTTCTCCACGACCCAGTCATGGAGCACCTTTTCGCGCTCCTTGTTGAGCACCACATTCTTCATCACCTGGAAATCCTCGGTGATGGTTGCCTTATGGCCCTCTATCCTATTCTTCAGTTTCACAATGGCAACGACGGTCTTGCCCTTGTCGTTCACCATCTGGAACGGCTCCGAGATATCGCCCACCTGCATCCTTTCCACCTGACGGGCAACCTCCGGGGGCAGGTTTTTCATCTCGAAACGGGAAGTACGGGTACCGTTCTCCTGATCGGTAAATGCCATCAATCCATGGTTGTTCCGCGTCTCTTTGTCGTCAGAGACATAGGTGGCAGCCTCTTCGAAAGAGAACTTCTTGGCACGAATATCATTGGCGATGCTATCCAGACGGAGCTTTGTTTCCGCCACGGCCTCATCTGAGACATGAGGCTTTCGAAGGATGTGGCGAACCTTGATGCGGTCGCCCCGCTTGTCTATCAGTTGAATGATATGGAACCCGAACTCCGTCTCCACGATCTTGGAGATTTTCTTAGGGTCGGTAAGATTGAAAGCCACATTGGCAAATGCGGGGTCGAGCATGCCACGACCCACATAGTCCATCTCGCCGCCCTGCCGTGCAGAGCCGGGATCCTCTGAATAAAGGCGGGCCAGGGTAGCAAACGAAGTGCTGCCATTCATTACTCGCTCGGTATATCCCCGAAGTTCATCCTTCACGCGATTGATCTCTTCCTGTGAGATCTTTGGCTGTCGGGTGATAATCTCCACCTCTACCTCCGTCGGCACGAAGGGCAGACTGTCTGCGGGAAGTTTGTCGAAATACTTACGCACATCACTGGGCGTAACGGAGATATCCTTTACCAGTTCCTGACGCATTTTCTGGGAAATCTGCTGATTCTTAAACTCATCGTGCATTTGCTGGCGCATCTGCGAGATGGTCTGCCCGCGGTATTCCTCCAACTTCTCCCTCGATCCTGCTATTGAGATCCAGTTGTTTATCTGCTGGTCGATGGTTGCCGCGACATCCGACTCGGACACCTCGACCGAGTCGATGGCAGCCTGATGGAGATACAATTTCTGAACGGCAATCCGCTCGGGAATGACATAGTCCGGATTGCCTTCCCACTTCACGCCCTCTGCCTCCGACTGCAAACGCAGTGCCTCGACATCAGACTTCAGTATCGGCTCATCTCCCACGACCCATATCACCTCGTCGACGATTGAAGACTCGGGGACTTCCGTCGCCTGAGCCACCTTCGTCGTATCGTTTGCCTTGGGCATTGCCTTTGCCCGAAATGCCTTGGCCTGACCTCCTATAAGCAAGAGCATACCCAGGAAACCCGCAAATATATGATATCCTTTTTTCATCTCCCTAATGTTTATTTACCGTTTTCAATACTTTCTGATCTATGTCTACCGGATACTTCCGACGCAATTCCTCAACCCATTTTTTCTCCAGCGACTCCTGATAATCCGCAAGGACCTGCGAACGGACATCGTCCATTTCCTGCGGTGCCTTGAGCTTCTTGCCGAAAATGGCATCAATCGGGAAATCCTTGAGAGGCTTCGCCGCCGGACCAGTCTTGAACACCTTATTGTCCACCAGCGGATTGTCTCCCTTCTTGAAGATACCTTTTTCTACACGGATGCGCAAGATGCTGTCATTGTTGAAAGTCTTGCGGAGCTTCTCCGTCCACTGGTCGAAAGGCAGTCCCTTGACTGCGTTCCTGACATTCTTGACATCCTTCTTGTCCTTTACATGATAGGCAATGCCCTTGAAACGGGGCTCGGTCCACGCATACCTTTTCTTGTTCTTGGCGAAATAGGCCTTTAGCCCGGCCTCGTCCTTCGAGGCCTTGTCCCAGATGGTGCGGTTGCTGATTTCATAGAGCAACAGACCGTCGTGATATTCCTGAATCAAATATTTCACGGCAGGGTCGCCCGCTTCCAGTTCCGCCTGTTTCCGGGCAAGTATGTCGGCAGGAGTAGCCTCCGGACTCGCAATCTTTGCCAGGGAGTCGAGCCTTCCGTCGATGATGCCCTCACGAAGCCCCCGCTGGTCGATAAACTTTACGATGTCCGCACGCACGGAGTCGTAAGGAAAGAAATTGCGCTTATCTTTCAGCAAGAGGATATGCCAACCGGCCGGCGACTCAAAGGGCTTGCTCATTTCCCCTTTCCTTAAGGCATAGGCCCGGTCTTCAAATTCCTTCAAGGCTTGGCCTCGCTCCAGCCATGGCAGTTCTCCGCCGTTCACGGCAGAGCCTTTGTCGTCAGAGACTTTTCTTGCCAGTTCCGCGAAGTCGGCTCCCTTCAGGAGCGCATTGTATACAGAGTCAATCCGTTGTTTTGCCGCGGCCATCTCCGCCTGAGAAGCCTTCTGTTTCATCAGCACGAGGATGTGAGCCGGCTTGACGAGCCCTCCCCCGGCGTCCACACGCTGCCGGGTCTCGTTATAGATGTTGCGGGCCATGCCTTCTACATCGGCATCCGTAATGACCGATGGGCGCACCTGCTGGTCGCGATAAGTGGCAAACTCCTGCCGGAACGACTGCATCGTGTCGAGCCCGGCATCGAGGGCAGCCTCGACCTTGAGCTTATAGTTGACGAACAGGTCTACATATTCCTCAACGCTTTTCTTGTCGATCACCCCCTCGGTGTTGTTCTTGTTATAAGAATACTCAAACTCCGACCGACTCACCGGCTTACCGTTGATGGTCATAATCGTCGGATCGTTCTGGCCGAAAGCCATGCCGCTCCACAAGAGCAAGGCTGTAAGCAACAGGTTTGACTTCATTTCCTCTTCGATTCTATTTATTCCGGACGGCTGTAGTTAGGCGCCTCGCTCGTGATGGAGATGTCGTGCGGATGACTCTCCAAGATGCCCGCATTGGTGATGCGGGTAAACTTTGCCTCGTGAAGCCGCCCTATGTCGGTGGCGCCGCAATAGCCCATGCCGGAGCGCAGACCACCCGTAAGCTGATAGACCACTTCCTGCACCGTTCCCTTGTAGGGCACGCGGCCGGCGATGCCTTCAGGCACCAGCTTCTTCACATCCATGGTATCACCCTGGAAATAGCGGTCCTTGGAACCGTTTTTCTGCCCCATGGCCTCCAAGGAACCCATGCCGCGGTAGGACTTGAACTTACGCCCGTTATAGATAATGGTCTCTCCCGGGCTCTCCTCCGTGCCGGCAACGAGCGAGCCGATCATTACGCAGCTGCCGCCGGCGGCTAGTGCCTTGACGATGTCTCCGGAATAGCGCAGGCCGCCATCGGCTATCAATGGAACCCCCGTACCTTTCAGAGCGGAATAGACTTCATAGACCGCGCTCAACTGGGGGACACCCACGCCGGCCACCACACGCGTCGTGCAGATGGAACCCGGCCCGATGCCCACCTTCACGGCGTCGGCTCCGTGCTCTACGAGATAGCGTGCGGCCTCGCCCGTAGCGACATTGCCCACCACTACATCGATGCCCGGGAAAGAGGCCTTCACCTCCTCGAGCTTGCCCACCACGCCCTTGGAATGACCGTGGGCGGTGTCGATGACGATGGCGTCCACCCCGGCCTCGACGAGCGCACGGGCACGGTCGAGCGTATCATCAGTAACGCCCACGCCGGCAGCCACACGCAGCCGGCCTTTCTCGTCCTTGCAGGCCATGGGCTTGTCCTTGGCCTTGGTGATGTCCTTATAGGTAATCAGGCCCACCAGATGGTTGTCGCCATCCACGACGGGCAGTTTCTCTATCTTGTTTTCCTGCAGTATCTGCGCCGCCGCGGCAAGGTCGGTCTGCTGATGGGTAGTAACGAGATTCTCACGGGTCATCACCTCATCGATGGTCTTGTCGAGCCTGCGCTCGAAGCGAAGGTCGCGATTGGTAACGATTCCCACCAAGTGATTCTCCGCGTCGACCACGGGAATACCGCCGATATGATAATCGCGCATCATCTGCAGAGCATCCCTCACGGTGCGCCCCTGACGGATGGTAACGGGGTCGTAGATCATTCCGTTCTCGGCACGCTTCACGATGGCCACCTGACGAGCCTGCTCCTCGATGGGCATATTCTTATGGATTACGCCGATACCCCCTTCCCGCGCGATGGCGATGGCCATGCTCGACTCGGTAACGGTGTCCATGGCGGCAGTTACGAAAGGCACATTCAGCACGATGCGACGAGAGAAATTGGTTTTCAACTCTACCTCTTTGGGCAGCACCTCCGAATAGGCCGGGATCAACAGGACATCGTCGAAGGTGAGTCCGTCCATTACAATCTTATCTGCAACAAATGATGACATAATGTGATTTTAGAAATTTATTGCGTGCAAATTTAACAATAAAAATCCATATTTGAGTCGCTTTCCATGAAATTCTCACGCATTTAATGGTATTTAACGCACGATTCAGAGAGCAGTTCGCCACGGCCTCCAGTTTCTCCGGAGAGGGTGTCCTGCCCGGCAGGAAAACCCGACTGAAAGAGAGGCCGACAACCCTCGGAAATGTTACAAGCAGCGTGTAACAAGATTACAAACGGCGTGTAATCGGATTACACACGGCTTGTAACGGGACTACAAACGGCAGGCCGCAAAGCTGCCGCTTATCGGTGAAAATCCGGCAGACGGCTTATATTCCTCCTTGCAGGCCGCAAAAGACAGAAACAAAGCTTTTGGCCGGGGAAAGAGCGTCAGCCCCGCGCCGGACCGCCACCCAGGAACAGGAATGAGAGAAGACGGCTGCGCTCCAGGCCTTTCAAGACAAGCCAACTGCCCGAGAGGCACAAGGCCGCGCACACGACGACCTCGACGCCCCGGCCGGGGAATATATCCGCCGGAATGACTGCCAGCATGCAGCACAGCAGTGTTTGGTGTATTGCGTAGATGCCCAGTGTTATCCATCCCGTTTTTGTAATTATCAGCAAATGTTGTCTGAGATATTTCCCTCCAACCCAAACGAAACCGAAACAGGCTGCGAGAGCTGTCGACAAGTTGTAAAAGCTGCCAATTGCGGCAGGGCTGCCCACAGGCATAAAGGAGGGCGGGGCCGCCATTCGCCACCAATAGGCAAGCATGGAAAAGAGGCTCAGGCAAATCAATCCGATAACTAAACGAGACCGTTCCGACATTTTACCTTCATACTTGTGCATGAAGAAGCCTACATGGTAGAATAAAAAATACCATGCCACATGGGGAAAGGCCAAATATTCGAAGCGACAGACTATCTTCAGGCCCATCAAGACCACGACAAGCAACGAGACTCCCCACTCCGGGGCAAGCCGCATGCGACGACACGACTTGAAGCAGACCACATGCAGCACGGTTACGAAAAACAGGGTGTACAGAAACCACAAGCCGCGGTCGGGATAGAGCAGAGTCTGTGGAAAGTCGGAGAAACGCCCGCACAAGGCCGCCCCGAGTAAAGCCCACGACAGAAAGGGAACAAGCAACTGGAACGCCCGCCGCCGCAAAAGCGCCCACTCGGGATCGGGGCGGCAGCACACATAGCCGCTCAACGCCATGAACAGCGGCATGTGGAATGCGTAGATATAGCGGAAAACGATGTTATGGCCGAAGTCTGCGCAAATCATCTGGATGCAGTGCCCGAGCACCACAAGCATGATGAGCAGTCCCTTCAGGTTGTCGACATAGGTTAATCGCCGCTTCATGCCCGCCTAATTAGCCATCTCCGAGAGGAACTTAATACGCACCAGCCGGATCTCTTCTTCCGAGTAGTCCTCCCCCAGCTCGTCGAGGGCAACCTCGATGTCATCGGTTTCACTCTCACGGAAATACTCATAGATGTCGTCCACCTGCTCCTCATCCATCACATCCTCAAGGAAGTAGTCGATATTCAGTTTCGTTCCGCTGTAGACAATGGCCTCTATCTCGTCGAGGAGCTCGTCGAAATCCTTCCCGAGAACGCTCGCTATGTCGTCGAGGGCTATCTTACGGTCGATGTTCTGGATAATCTTCACTTTCAGCATGCTCTCCTTGGCCACCGTGCGCACACGCAGTTCCTCGGGACGCTCGATGCCGTTTTCCTCGCAATGCTGCTTGATGAGCTCGCAAAACTCCTTGCCATAGCGCTTGGCCTTGCCGGCTCCCACACCCTGAATGTTCTGCAGTTCCTCCAGCGTTACGGGATACATCGTGGCCATCTGCTCCAGCGAGACATCCTGGAATATCACATACGGGGGCAACTCCTGCCGTGCGGCCACTTTCTTGCGGAAATCGACGAGCATCTGATAGAGCTCCGGATCGAGAACGCTCGTGCCTCCCTGGGCCTCTTCCTCGTCATAATCACTGAAGACAGCATCGAGCACCACCCCGAACGATCGCGGCCTCTTGATGAAGCGCTTGCCTGCCGGCGTGAGCTTGAGAAGCCCGTAATTCTCCACATCCTTCTTCAGAAATCCGGCTATCAGGGCCTGCCGGATAACGGGATTCCATATCTTCTCGTCCTCGTCTTCCCCCGCACCGAACTCTTCAAGGCCGTTATGCTTGTGAGAGACAATGTCGTCGGTAGCTCTTCCCTTTATAAAATCTATTACATATTCCTGCCGGAAATTTTCCTTGAGCGCACTCACGGCCTTCAGGACTATCACGAGCTGAAGCTTTGCCTCTATGTGTTCTTTCGGATGCAGGCAATTGTCGCAGTTGCCGCAATTGTCCTTGGGGTATTCTTCTCCGAAGTAGTGCAGCAGCATCTTCCGGCGACACACGGACGACTCGGCATAGGCCGCCGTCTCCTGAAGCAGCTGCCTTCCGATGTCCTGCTCGGAGACAGGCTTGCCCTCCATGAACTTCTCCAGTTTCTTGAGGTCTTTGCTTGAGTAAAAAACTATACACTTCCCCTCGCCGCCATCACGCCCCGCGCGCCCGGTTTCCTGATAATAGCCCTCCAGACTCTTGGGAATATCATAATGGATGACAAAGCGCACATCGGGCTTGTCTATGCCCATGCCGAACGCAATGGTGGCCACGATGACATCAATGCGCTCCATCAGGAAATCGTCCTGCGTCTGCGAGCGGGTCTGCGTGTCCAGTCCTGCATGATAGGGAGCCGCCTTGATGTCGTTGGCCTTTAATACCTCGGCCAGCTCCTCTACCTTCTTGCGCGAGAGACAATAGATGATGCCACTCTTGCCAGCATGCTGCTTGATGAACATGATGATCTGGCGCTCGATGTCGCGGCTCTTCTGGCGCACCTCATAATACAGGTTGGGACGATTGAAAGAACTCTTGAACTCCTCCGCGTCCTGTATGCCGAGACTCTTCTTGATGTCGGTGCGCACCTTGTCGGTGGCCGTTGCAGTCAAGGCGATGACGGGGGCGTTGCCGATCTTGTTGATGGTAGGCCGGATGTTGCGGTACTCGGGACGGAAGTCGTGTCCCCACTCCGAAATACAGTGAGCCTCGTCAATCGCATAGAAAGAAATCTTGAATGAGCGGAAAAACTCCAGGTTCTCCTCCTTGTTCAATGACTCCGGAGCCACATAGAGCAACTTGGTCCTGCCCGTCTTGACATCGTCCATGACCTGCTGGATGGCCGACTTGTTCAATGTTGAGTTCAGATAATGGGCCACGCCGTCCTCGTCGCTCATCCCGTTGATGACATCCACCTGGTTTTTCATCAACGCTATGAGCGGCGAGATGACAATGGCCGTACCCTTCATAATCAATGAGGGCAACTGGTAACACAAGCTCTTGCCGCCTCCGGTGGGCATCAACACAAAGGTATCGTTGCCTGCCATCAGATTTCTGATTATCGCCTCTTGATCTCCTTTAAAGGTATCAAAGCCGAAATAGTGTTTCAGTTTTTCAGTTAGATTTACTTCTTTCGTCATATTAACAAGCAGATTCGATCTACTTAGGTCAGATGGTATTTTCTGGTATAGTCTGCATTCCCGGAGTCTTCCATGCCCCCGCACGGAAGACTCCTAAGAATTCTATGCCGACTCCAACCTCTGCAAATGGGCTTTGTCAAGCTGCCGCTTTGCATAGTCAAGAGTTACATTGAGGCTCTTCGTCCTCTTAGAAGGGATTTCAAACATGGCATCCATCATCACCGACTCAACGATTGAGCGCAGTCCGCGGGCACCAAGCTTATATTCAAGGGCCTTGTCGACGATAAAGTCGAGGGTGTCCTCATCAAATGTCAACTTCACCCCATCAATGGCAAACAGCTTCTCATACTGCTTGATGATGGAATTCTTCGGTTCGACCAATATCCGCTTCAACGCCGCACGGTCCAGCGGGTTCAGATAAGTAAGGACTGGCAGTCGGCCGATAATCTCCGGAATCAGGCCGAACGACTTCAAGTCCTGGGGAACGACATACTTCATCAGGTCGTTCTTGTCTATCCTCGCCACATTCTGCACGGAGTTATAGCCCACGACATGGGTGTTCATGCGCTGGGCTATCTTGGCTTCGATGCCGTCGAAGGCACCGCCGCAGATGAAAAGGATATTGCTCGTGTTCACATGGATATACTCCTGATCCGGATGCTTGCGACCGCCCTGGGGAGGCACATTCACCATGGTTCCCTCAAGGAGTTTCAGCAGTCCCTGCTGGACGCCCTCGCCGCTTACATCCCGGGTGATGCTCGGGTTGTCGCTCTTGCGGGCTATCTTGTCTATCTCGTCGATGAACACGATGCCCCGCTCCGCAGCCTTCACATCGTAGTCGGCCACCTGCAGAAGGCGCGAGAGAATGCTCTCCACATCCTCGCCCACATAGCCTGCCTCCGTGAACACCGTCGCGTCTACAATCGTGAAAGGCACATCCAGCAACTTGGCAATGGTGCGAGCCAGGAGGGTTTTGCCCGTTCCGGTGCTCCCCACCATGATAATATTGCTCTTCTCTATCTCCACGCCGTTGTCGTCCTCTGGCTGTTCCAACCGCTTATAATGGTTATAGACCGACACGGAGAGATAGCGCTTGGCCTCGTCCTGACCGATTACATACTGGTCGAGATACTTCTTGATTTCCTTGGGCTTCGGCACCTTCTTCAGTGAGAACTTGCTCTCGGCCTCGCCCTTTGCCTTGGCCTGCGCCTCGGCAAGCCCCATCGACTGGACGATGGAATAGGCCTGCTGGGCGCAATCCTCACAGATAAAGCCGTCCAGGCCGCTGATCATCAGCTTCACCTGGTCTTCGGTTCTCCCGCAGAAACTGCACACCTTCTTTTTCGTAGCCATTACTTCTTGCGTATTAAGACCTGGTCTATCATGCCATATTCCTGAGCTTCCTGGGCCGTCATCCAATAGTTGCGGTCGCTATCCTTCCAAACCTTCTCGAAGGGAGTATGGGAATGGTCTGAAATAATGGTGTAGAGTTCCTTCTTGAACTTCTGAATCTCCCTTGCCTCAATCTCTATGTCCGACGCCTGGCCCTGCACTCCGCCCAATGGCTGATGAATCATCACGCGGGCGTGAGTAAGTGCCGAGCGCTTGCCTTCCGTACCGGAAACGAGCAAGACGGCAGCCATTGAGGCAGCCATTCCCGTGCAGATGGTTGCGACATCACTGCTGATGAACTGCATGGTATCATAGATGCCCAGGCCTGCCGTTACGCTGCCGCCGGGGCTATTGATGTAGATTGAAATGTCCTTGGCGGGATCAACGCTGTCCAGATACAGCAATTGAGCCTGCAAGGTGTTGGCTGTATAGTCGTCGATTTCTGTTCCAAGGAAGATGATACGATCCATCATCAGGCGCGAGAACACATCCATCTGGGTAACATTCAGCTGGCGTTCTTCCAGGATATACGGGTTCAGATACTGCGCTTGTGCCTTCACGACATCATCCAGCGCCATCCCGTTCATACCTAAATGCTTCGTGGCATAATTTCTAAAATCTCTATTCATTTCGTTCCTTATAGTTGTTTATTTTATAATATGTAAAGAGGAGTTATCCACTTTTTCTGTATATGTTGTTAGAACAAAGATACAAAAAAAAGTTGATAACCCCTTATTTGAAGAAGATTTTTTAGCAAAAAATAGTATTACGGCTCCATCAACTTGTTGAAGTCGTCTAAAGAGACGCTCTTGGTATTGAGCTTTACCACCCCTTTGAGTATCTCGGTGAGCTTGCGGTCGATGGCACGATCCACGAAGGGTTGTACGCTCTCTTGCTTCTTCAGCATCTCGTTTGCATAGTTCTCCACATATTCGTCCGGCACATTGTTCATGCCATACTGGGCAAACTGCGCACGGGCGGCCTCCTTGGCAGCATCCTTCACTTCCGCGTCGCTGATCTTGATGCTGTGGGCTGCTACGAGCTGCTCCTTGATCAAGTGCCAGGTGAGTTCCTTGATACTTGCCTCATAGTTCTTGTCAACAAACTCCTGTCCCTTGTCCTTGTTGTTGGCAAGCATGATGCGCTTCAGGATTGCATCCGGGAACTCCAGCTTCCCGACTTTCTTCTCACAGTGGGCACGGACATCCTGAATGAATTTGAAGTCGCTGTCGGTAGCCAGCTGAGCCTTCAGGCCTTCCGCTATCTTCCCGCGGAAGTCGTTCTCATCCTTGCAAGAGTCCTTGCCATAGACGGAATCGAAGAGCTCCTGATCAACTGCATGCTTCTGAAAATGATTGATCTCCGTTATCTGAAAGCTGAAATCGCCTGTGTGCTCGGCCACCTGCTCGCGCTCCACCTTCAACAGGGCAGCGACCTCTGCGTCGCTGTCCGGGTAGGCATTACGCGGATTGAAAGTGATGATGTCGCCGGCCTTGGCACCATCGAAGAGCTTCTTCTGGTCTTCTCCCTTGATATACGACGGCATCAGCATGGCTCCCTCGACGACGAGGCCACCATTCTTCGTATTGCCGTTCTCATCGAGCTCACGAAGATCGCCCTTCATGGTGTCGCCCTCCGTATACTCCTCAGCCGAGACATACTTGCCCGTCTGCGACGCGAGCATATCAACCTGACGGTCGATCAGCGCGTCATCAACCGTAATATCGTAATAGTCTATCTTGTCGCGGCCGGTAAGCTCGCACTTGAACTCCGGTGCCACGGCGATGTCGAACTTGAAAGTATACGGGCCGTCCTTCTCAATGTCCACGGCTTCCTGTTTGTCAGACGGTAGCGGATCGCCCAGCATCTGAATATTGTTGTCCTTCACATACTTGTAAAGTTGCTCGCCAATGAACTTGTTGACCTCATCCATCTTTACTGACGCGCCGAACTGGCGCTTGATGAGGCCCATGGGAACCATGCCCGGGCGGAAGCCGGGAACATTCGCCTTCTTGCGATAATCCTTTAATGTCTTCTCGACATTAGCGGCATAATCGGGCTCCTCTACTGTAATTGTCAACAGACCATTGACCTTGTCAGGGTTTTCAAATGAAATATTCATCTTTGATGTTTATTATTTTGTTATTTTTCTATTTGCTCGAATTGGAGTGCAAAGGTATTCATTTTAAACGACAATACCTAATCAATATACGAGAAATTTATTTTTTTAACCAACTTGTCCCTCCGCCTTTTCCATGGCAGTTCCCAACTCCTCGGCAATTTCCTCGGCCTGTTCATCTTCCTCATTAGGCTTGAATCTGCGGAAAGTGAAGTTCTCACTAAGATAGTTCTTGCGGACCACAGGATTCGCGGCAAGTTCCTCAGGGTTGCCTTGAAACAGGATACGACCTTCGAAGAGCAGATAGGCACGGTCGGTAATGCTAAGGGTCTCCCGCACATTGTGGTCGGTAATGAGGATTCCGATGTTACGATACTTCAGCCGCCAGACAATGTGCTGGATATCTTCCACGGCAATGGGGTCGACCCCGGCGAAGGGTTCGTCGAGCATGATGAACTTCGGGCTGATGGCAAGACAACGCGCAATCTCCGTCCGCCGCCGCTCACCTCCGGAGAGCTGGTCGCCCTTGTTCTTGCGAACCTTGTTCAGACGAAACTCCTTAATCAGGCTCTCCAGTTGGCCGAGCTGCTCTTCGTGAGACAACTTCGTCATCTCCAAAACCGACATGATGTTGTCCTCAACACTCATCTTGCGGAATACGCTCGCCTCCTGAGGCAGATATCCGATACCTGCACGAGCCCGCTTATAGACGGGATAGTCGGTGATTTCCTGATCGTCGATATACACATGCCCCTCGTTGGGCACCACCAGGCCGGTCGTCATATAGAATGATGTGGTCTTGCCAGCCCCGTTCGGACCCAGCAGACCCACGATTTCGCCTTGCTTCACACTGATGGAAACCCCATTGGCTACCGTCCGCTTGCCATAACGCTTCACCAGTCCCTTGGTCCTCAAGACAGAACCAGCTCTTCTTTCCTCGCTCATAACAAATTCTGTAATTATGCCACAAAATTACTAAAAATACGGCTAAATACCCTTATAAATTCAAAAACTATTGGGAATATTGCGGTTTTTTAGCGGATTTTGGTTACTTTTGCAGCAGGAAACGGATAAAAAAGCGATGCTGATAACCCATTTACTGAAAAAATATCTCACCACCTTGGGCAGGTATCTCATCCTGATGGGACGCTCTTTCGCCATCCCCGACAAGATGCGCATGTTCATGAAGCGCTATGTCAAGGAGATGTCGCAGCTGGGCGTTGACTCCATCCCCATCGTCCTGCTGATATCCTTTTTCATCGGAGCCGTTATCTGCATCCAGATGAAGGTGAACATCGAGAGCCCGTGGATGCCTCGCTGGGTGGCAGGATACACCACCCGCGAAATCATGCTCCTCGAGTTTTCCAGTTCCATCATGTGCCTGATCCTGGCCGGAAAGGTGGGATCCAATATTGCCTCCGAGCTCGGTACGATGCGTGTAACGCAGCAGATAGATGCCCTCGACATCATGGGCGTAAACTCTGCCAACTACCTGATACTCCCCAAGATGCTCGGACTGGTAACCATCATGCCGTTTCTGGTTATCTTTTCATCGACCATGGGTATCATCGGCGCTTACGGCACTTCCTATATAGGGCATATCATCGCGCCGTCGGATCTTACCGCGGGCATCCAACATGCCTTCAACTCTTGGTTCATGTACATGAGTATCATCAAGAGCCTCTTCTTCGCCTTCATCATCGCCAGCGTCTCCAGCTACTTCGGCTATTCGGTCGAGGGCGGTTCCGTAGAGGTCGGCAAAGCCTCCACCGATGCCGTCGTATGCAGCTCCGTGCTGATTCTCTTCTCCGATGTATTCCTCACGCAGGTGTTAAGCTGAGTCCTGCCCCCTAAGTCAGGGGGATGGGGGGCTCTCCCACAAGTCGTCTCCCCGGGAAGATGAAATGCTTAAGGGTACACAAGGTAAAAGAAAGAAGAACAAATAAGAGTATAGACAAGCCGTGCCGAAAACGAGGATCTCGAACCTCATCTGCAACAAGGAGCAGCGACAGCTATTACGCCGAGAGGGCACACCTGCTAAGAGGGTTCTGTGGGAGCATCTGCGAAAAAGGCAAATAGAAGGGCTAAAGTTCAGACGGCAACATGGCATCAGCCTCTGTGTCCTGGACTTCTACTGCCCCGAAATAAAGCTTTGCATAGAAGCTGACGGGACTGTACACGACATGCCTGACGCTCATGTGCACGACATGGAGAGGACGCGGTTCTTGGAAAGCAATGGCATCAAGGTCATCCGCTTCCACAACGAAGAGATTGAAAACGATATGGATGAAGTGTTAAGACAAATCAGGCAAACCGTCAAGGACATCCGCCCGCGTCCGGATACGATTCCTTAGACCCCTCTGGCAGTCTTATCGGACAGGCAGGAGGATAGAATAAGAAACATTTATAAGGGTTGGGAAGAAAAGTCTATCATTCGAACCGATCGGCAAAACCGTCGCTTCACAGACCCCCAACCTCCTAACTTAGGGGGAAAGAAGAAGTATGATCGAAGTCAGAAACCTTACGAAAACATTCGAGGGCAAGACTGTCCTCCACGATATCAACGCTGTATTTGAGACTGGTAAGACCAACCTCATCATCGGGCAGAGCGGCTCTGGCAAGACCGTCTTGATGAAAAACCTCGTGGGGCTGCTTGACCCCACGGAGGGAGAAGTGCTCTATGACGGGCGCGACTTCGTAACGATGACCAAGCGGGAAAGGGTGATGATGCGCCGGGAAATGGGCATGGTCTTCCAGGGCTCGGCGCTGTTCGACTCGCTCTCGGTAAGAGACAATGTGCAGTTCCCGCTCGACATGTTCTCCTCCATGAACTACAATGAGCGTGTGAAGCGGGCCCGGGAGTGCCTCGGACGCGTGAACCTGCTCGACGCGGAGAACAAATTCCCCGGCGAAATATCAGGAGGCATGCAGAAGCGGGTGGCCATTGCCCGCGCCATCGTGCTCAATCCCAAGTATCTTTTCTGCGATGAGCCCAACTCGGGACTGGATCCGAAGACCTCGCTCGTCATCGACGAGCTGCTCTCGGGCATCACTAAGGAATTCAACATTACGACGATTATCAACACGCACGACATGAACTCCGTGATGGGCATCGGCGAGAATATCATCTTCATCTATAAGGGACGCAAGGAGTGGCAAGGCAACAAGGACGAAGTCATCGGCGCGACGAACAAGAAACTGAACGATCTGGTCTTCGCCTCCGACCTCTTCCGTAAGGTAAAGGAAGTGGAACTTGAGGAGGAACAGAAAGCCCACGGGCAGGAATAGGAAAGCCACAGAGACATCAGGTGCCGCCGTTCCCACAAGAAGCAGTAGCTAATCAAACATATCCTTTGCCCTGAGCAACTGACAAGAATAACAGTTTGGATTGGCAGCAAGCAGTTCTCCGGTTTCCTAATGGGAACGGCCGTTCCCGGACTGAGAGCTTGGATAACTCCCGGCTTACTCCTGACAAAGCATCAATTGCTGATGGCAATAAACACAATTCGATATTTTGTTATTTCCCATTATTTTATTGCCCCGTCCCACATACAGGTATACAAATGAGCGATTTTCCACTTTTTATTTGTATCTTTGCACCCGTCTTATTACAAAACATAGACTTAAGAACAAGTTCGAGACATGTCCAATAGGCAGGTTACGGATAAGAATAAGAAACGATATTAAAACAAATTTTCAGGAAAATGACTCAAAAGAACAATCCAAACAAATGTAGACAGGACCGTCGGTTCAACTTTTTTTCTACCCCATTCCGACTCGCATTTGTGTTGTTGGCACTCGTGTTTCCCACCTTTCAGCCGCTCCACGCCAAGCAGGTTTCAGCCCGGCAGGCACTCAACATCGCCCGGAAATACATTACACCCGACCGCCGTTCGGCAGTTGCGCCGCAGACCCGAAGCGGCAGACAGCCGGCAGCAGAGCCCTTTTATGTATTCAACGATGCGCGGGGCAAAGGCTATGTCGTAGTTTCGGGCGACGATGCCATGGGTGAAGTCCTCGCTTACAGTGATGCGGGAAAGCTGGACACGCTCAATGTCAATCCCGGCGTAAAACTATTGTTACAAGCCTATCGCGAGAGTTTTGCTCAGCTGCAACAGACGCCCGCCACTGCACAACCCGCCACACGCACGCTGCCCGCTTACAAAGCCGTGGATCCGCTGCTGACATGCAAATGGAATCAGACATATCCATACAACAAAAACACGGGCTATCTCTACACCGGATGCGTGGCCACGGCAATGGCACAGGTAATGTTCTATCACAAATGGCCCGCTCAGGGACAAGGCGAAAACACCTATACCGTGGCGCACGATAAAAAAGTGAAGCATGCTGATTTCAGCCTCTCTCACTACGACTGGGAGAACATGAAGGACATCTACGACTATCATAATCCTTCAACCCCCACCGAGAAAGAAGCCGTCGCGCTGCTGATGAGCGACATAGGCATCGCCACCAACATGCAATATACTCCCCATGCAAGCGGCGCGTATAATGAGCAGGCTGAAAGCGCATGGAAAAAGCACTTCGACTATACCACGGCTTTCGTAACAAGATCCGACGAAGGAACGGCGGGATTCACTGAAATCGTACGACAGGAACT
Organism: uncultured Prevotella sp.; assembly: GCA_963545855.1. Classification (GTDB taxonomy): domain Bacteria; phylum Bacteroidota; class Bacteroidia; order Bacteroidales; family Bacteroidaceae; genus Prevotella. Next base: position 8,756 of record CAUULA010000014.1, on the reverse strand, counting down.
GCTCAATGGATTTCCCGTTTACCTTGCGGGCTTTTATTCCGTTGGATCCAGCGGACACGCATGGGTAACCGACGGAATAGACGCTAAGGGACTCTTCCACATGAACTTCGGCTGGGGCGGACAGAGCGACGGCTATTTCTCGTTGACGGCGACAGATGTTGCGCAGAGCGGAAGCGAGTTCGGCGGACGCCCGTTATCGTTCAAGGTAGGACTGATTGCCATCTTGGCTCACCCCAACAAGGCGGATACGAAGCCTATAGACCCCTCGTTGCTTGCAGACAGTCCGAAACTAAGATTCACAATAGGAGGCAGCCTCATCCTACCCGAAGGACACGCCAAATCCTTTGCCGTGAAAGAGATGCCGGCTGTGGAGATGACCGATTTCATCAACAAAGGCCGCAACTTCAGAGGCGACATCGGCGTCGGCATCTTTGACATGAACGGAAAGATGCTCACCCCCTGCGCGTCCGACGACCACGAGACGGGCGGCTTTACCGATCGGGTGTTCGGGCAATACGACAACGGCTTCATGAGGAAAGACAATGTGATCATTACTCCTCAAAAGATAAAGGTAAACCTTACAGCCCCCACGAAACTGGACGACGGCTATTATCAGCTCCTGCCCATCTGCGTGCCTAAGAAAGACGACGGAAGCTGGGGTGAATGGGGACGCATGAAGCAGGCTCCACGCATAGTGATTGAAATCAGCAACGGCACCGTGCGGGTGGTGGAAGAAGGCTTTTTCAATGCCGGATTCCAACTCACCGAGCAACCCTCGACAATGCATATCAAGCCGGGAAGCGAAGAGAAGGTATACTTCTCCGTAAGAAACAAAGGCGGATTGGAGCGCACCTGCTATGCCAAGCTCCAACTGCTCAATGCCGACGGAACCGTCGCACTCGAAGTTCGGCGCGATCAGAAGATGGAGTTCGCCGGATTCGATACCACCCTGCTCCCATTCACCGTGAGCATCCCCGACTTGTTTGCCGAGGGCAAATACCCAGTCAAGCTCGAATTGATTGAAGAAAATGGCAACGGCGGCATCGACGACCCCACAGCTGACCATTACACCGTAGCCAAGGTATATGGCAAAGACGACACCGTTTTCAACATCTCGCAGCAGACCACCGGCATTGACAACGCAACGAGCCCCGACTTACATCTGACCAACGACGGCAACACTCTCACCCTGCAAGGGAGCCGTCTGCAATGGGCGAAACTCTTCGATCTCAACGGCCGGATGCTCAAATACTTCCCCATCGCTATGCAAAACCAGGCAAGCCTCTCGCTTGCCGACCTTGCGCCGGGCATATATCTCGTGCAGATAGCGGACAACGGGCGCACCCGCACCCACCGTTTCATCAGACAATAACCCTTCGCTTGCCTCCTCTCAAGGAGATTCATTAAATTGACAACTGAATCCTCAAGAGAGCCTGCGCAACATATAAAGGGTGGAAAGACGCAGCATTCGCTTCTTTCCACCCTTTCACCTTTTCAGGAATCGGAGGCAACAGATTCTCCCGCCTCCCGTTGATTTCGTTCCACGCTCTTACCGACTATGCCGTCCTCATGAGAATCCCTTAAGTCCGGATTACAGGGAAGATTACACGGCAAATGCCTTCAAATCAGAATCTAAGAGATCCGGATCCATCTTTCGATACAGCGTGCTTATTCCATCCTATTTTCCCACATCATAGGTATAATCCAGGTCTGCGCTGAAGTGGAAATCCATTTTTACCTCCTTGCCCGACGGCGTCCTGACGACAAGGGTGTAGTCGCCGTCCTGCAAGGGACCTATCTCCGTGGTCAGATCATAGGTGCAAACGCACTTAGCCTCCTCGCCCTCGGCGGTCTCCGTCAGCACGATCCGGTTGCCATCCAACTGTACGCTTGCGTTGAATCTGCTTGCGCAATTGGCCACTAAATCCTGATGGGTAACCCTCAGGATGCCGTCGGCCGATCCCTTGCAGACTATCCGCTCCGCCCGACCAAGGATATCCGGGGCAGTCGCCTTGTTGCTCTCTGTAGTGACTGCCGTCCCCTTGCAGCCCGAGTTTGAGATGTTTCTCACGACGAGATTGCTCCCGCCGCCATTGTCGTTACCACATGCGGAGAACATAAAGAGCAACGCCAAGACCGGGACAATAATAACAAAACGCTTCGTCATAATCCGTATTTTTTTGAAAACTTGTACTTCACAAATATAGGAAATATATCCGGAAGTCTACCAAAAAATAACTTCATTTAACCATCTCCGCAGCATGAGGCACGGCGTCCGCCTGCCTCCGTGCGACAAGGGAACACCCATCCGCATGGCTTGAGGATACCCCCGGAAAAGTAAAATCCCAGACTTTAGCGAGTAAAATCTGAGATTTCAGTTTGTAAAGTCTGTGATTTTAGTCTATCGGAAGTAGTCTCCGGCATTCCCGATCGTGGTTATTACGATCAGCGCAGATACCAGAGGCCGTCCTGAAAGACCATCGGGACAACCACTTCCTCACTCGTGCTGTCGCCATAGAGGAAGGTCAGAAACACATTTCCCGCATGCCTTGCGGTGTCTACATCTGCCCGCACGACATCCACCCGGCGGATGCCACGGTGCTCGCTCTGCTGCTGCCCGACGAACATCTTCGCGTTGGCGACGAGCTGCTCACGATAGACGGCGGGGATGCTGTCGGGCTGGTAGTGCCCGTCTACAAACTGCTCGTACTTCCCCTCGAGCAGCTGATCATAATAAGTCTTGGCCGTCCGGGCGGCGATATCATTCTGCGACGGCGCTTTCTGGCAGGCGCAGAGCAAGGAGAAACCGATGGCGGCAAACAAAATCTTCTTCATATCTTTTCCAAGAGAGCCCTTCCCCTGAGAGGGAAAAGGCACAAAGGGGTTTACTTCTGACGGATAAACACATTGATGGGGCACCCATGCATCGACCAGTTGTCGCGTATCTTGTTCTCCAGGAAGCGTCTGTAAGGCTCCTTTACATACTGCGGCAGGTTGGCATAGAACACGAACGAGGGGATCTGCGTGTTGGGCAACTGGGTGCAATACTTGATTTTGATATACTTTCCTTTTATCGAGGGCGGCGGTGTCTGCTCAATGAGCGGCAGCATCACCTCGTTGAGCTTGGAGGTTCCCACATGCGTCTTGCGGTTCAGATAGACCTGCTTTGCAGTCTCCAGAACCTTGAAGATGCGCTGCTTGGTCAGTGCCGAGGCGAAGATAATGGGGAAATCCACGAACGGGGCCATGCGGTTTCGGATGGCTGTCTCGAAGGTGGAGATGACCTTCTGGTCCTTATCCTGCACCAGATCCCACTTGTTTACCACCACCACGAGCGACTTGTTGTTCTTCTGGATGAGCTGGAAAATGTTCATGTCCTGCGCCTCGATGCCGCGCGTGGCGTCGATCATGAGGATGCAGACATCGCTGTTCTCGATGGCGCGGATGCTCCGCATGACGGAATAGAACTCCAAATCCTCGGAGACCTTGTTCTTACGGCGGATGCCGGCCGTATCGACGAGGTAGAAGTCGAAGCCGAACTTATCGAAACGGGTATAGATGCTGTCGCGGGTGGTGCCGGCAATCTCGGTTACGATATTGCGGTCTTCGCCGATGAAGGCATTGATGAGGCTCGACTTGCCAACATTCGGGCGGCCTACGACGGCAAACCTCGGGATGTCGTCCTCCACCTCTTCCTTGTTCTCGGCAGGGAGCTTGTCGAGTATCACATCCAGCAGGTCGCCGGTGCCGCCGCCCGTAGCGGCGCTGACGCACTGCGGGTCGCCCAGTCCCAGCTTATAGAACTCGGCGGCCTGATAATAGTTCGCGCTGTTGTCCACCTTGTTGGCCACGAGGACGACGGGCAGCTTCGCCCGCCGCAGGATGAGCGCTACATCCTCATCCCAGTCGGTGAGCCCGGTCTCCACATCCACCAGGAAAAGCACAAGGTCGGCCTCTTCCGTGGCCACCTTCACCTGCCGGCGTATGGCATCCTCAAATATATCGTCGGAGTTTACCACCCAGCCGCCGGTGTCGACGACGGAAAATTCCTTGCCGTTCCAGAGGCACTTGCCATACTGGCGGTCGCGGGTGGTGCCGGCGGTGTCGCTCACGATGGCGCGGCGAGACTGTGTCAATCGATTGAAAAGCGTAGACTTGCCCACATTCGGGCGGCCTACGATTGCTACTAAATTTGCCATTTTGCTTGTTTAATTTCTGAAGTTATACATTCTTCGGCCCTCCATCAAGGAGAGTATGCCCTCATTTCATTCAGGGCCAAATCATTTTCTTGTCTATTACGGGAGCCTGCCCGTCTTCGGAACTGTAGGGAGCAAGGCCGGAATCACGAGCCCGGATTATAGCCGAAATTGGTGAGCTCACGCTGGGAATTGCGCCAGTCCTTGTCAACCTTCACAAAGACCTCGAGGAAAATCTTCTTCCCGAAGAACCGCTCAAGAGCCTTCCGTGCCTCGGAACTGACCTTCTTCAGAGCCACGCCCTGATGTCCGATGATGATTCCTTTCTGCGAATCGCGCTCCACATAGATGAGGGCGTTGATGTGGATTATCTTCTCTTCTTCCTTGAAACGCTCCACCGCGACCTCTACGGAATAGGGAATCTCCTTGTCATAGTAAAGCAGTATCTTCTCGCGGATAATCTCCGAGACGAAGAACCGTGCGGGCTTGTCGGTCAACTGGTCTTTGTCGAAGTAGGCGGGCGCCTCCGGAAGCAACTCCTTGACGCGCTTCAGGAGCATGTCGATGCCGAACTTGTTCTTGGCGGAGATAGGCAGTATTTCTGCATTGGGCAGCAGCGTGTGCCACTTTCCCACGATGTTTCCGAGTGTTTTCTGGTCGGTCTCGTCAATCTTATTAATCAGAAGGAGCACGGGAATGGTCATTTTGGCCACCTTGTCAAGAAAGTCCTTGTTCTTCTCGGGCGACTCCACGACATCGGTTACATAAAGCAAGACATCGGCATCGGCCAATGCCGACTCCGAGAAAGCCAGCATCATCTCCTGCATCTTGTAGTTGGGCTTCAGCACACCCGGCGTGTCGGAAAAGACAATCTGGCACTCCTCGTCGCTCACGATGCCCATGATGCGATGACGAGTGGTCTGTGCCTTGAAGGTGGCTATACTCAGTCTCTCGCCCACCAGCTGATTCATCAGCGTGCTCTTGCCCACATTCGGGTTGCCCACGATATTTACAAAACCTGCCTTATGCATATTTCCTGTTTTTGTCAGAACAAAAAAACGCATCGTCTTAAGATTCTAAGAAGGATGCGTTTCTTGATTAATCTTTTTCGGAATTTACTTGTTTGCCGCTGCAGAAGCTCCGTCGTAAGCCCACTTATAGTATGAGGCGCCGTGGACGAATCCTGCCCCGAAGGCCGTGAAAATCACATTGTCGCCTTTCCGGAAGCGTTCCTCATTATCCCAAATAGCCAATGGAATGGTCGCGGCACTGGTGTTGCCGTAATGCTCGATATTAATCATCACCTTGTCGAGAGAGAGACCTGCATGTTTGGCCACTGCCTCAATGATACGGAGGTTGGCCTCGTGAGGAACCACCCAGTTGACATCCTGCTCCGACAAGTCGTTCATCCGCATGATTTCAAGGACATCCCTGCTCATGCTGGTAACGGCATAGCGGAACACCGTGCGCCCCTCCTGATAGAGATAGTGGAGGCGATGGTCTACCGTGAAATGCGATGCCGGACATACCGAGCCGCCTGCTTTCATGTGGAGGAAAGGAAGCCCCTTGCCGTCGGTTCGCAGAAACGAGTTCTGTACGCCGACATTCTCCTCGGTTGTGGCTTCTACCAAAACGGCTCCGGCTCCGTCGCCGAAGAGCACACAGGTCTGGCGATCCGTATAGTCAACCAGCGACGACATCTTGTCGGCTCCTATCACGATGATCTTCTTGTAACGCCCACTCTGAATCATCGAGGCCGCTATGTCGAGAGAATAGAGGAATCCGCAGCACGCCGCTTCGAGGTCGAAGGCGAAAGCGTTCTTCAGTCCCAATTTCCCGATAACGATGGAAGCCGTAGAAGGGAATTTATAGTCTGGAGTGGTGGTCGTAACGATAAGAGCATCTATGGAGTCTGGATCTACGCCCGTTTTCTCGATAACCTGCTTGGCGGCCTTGCGGGCCATATAGCTGGTTCCAAGTCCTTCCTCGGTGAGGATGCGGCGCTCCTTGATTCCTACGCGAGTTGTTATCCATTCATCACTGGTGACCACCATGCGCGCCAGCTCCTCATTCGTGAGAATATAGTCAGGCACATAGCCGCCGACACCCGTGATAATCGCGTTGATTTTCTCCATTATTCAACAGCTTCCTTTACGATAGCGACCTTGCCTCTATAGTAACCGCAGGTCGGGCAGACTGTGTGGTATACATAATATGCACCACAGTTAGGGCATACTGCCAATGTTGGCATTTCAGCCTTGTCATGAGTTCTTCTCTTCCGTGTACGGGTCTTTGACTGTCTTCTTTTAGGATGTGCCATAATTGTTTAATTTTTAATCTTTTATTTTTTAATCTTTCAATTTCGCAAGTGTTGCCCAACGGGGATCCACAGGCTTCTCGCCTTCCTCCTCACCTCTTCGAGAGGCCGAATGTTCCTCAAGAACCTTCATCATGGCAGGGTTACATTTTCCTGGTGCATGCACATGCCTGATAGGAATGCTGAGATTTACAAACTCATAGATGAGCCATGCGACATCAAGTATTCCTTCGTCCTCATCAACGGTTACGAGGTCATCATCCTCTGAGCCCTCTTCTCCAAACTTCACCCATAGGCGGTTTTCGGCCTCTACCGGCTGCTCCATTTCGTCAAGGCAAAGGTTACATTGAACAATTGCCACGCCAGTTATATGGAAGTCAAGTTGGAAGGTGTCGTCCGTCCGATGTATCGAAATCACCGTATGCAGATTACCTTTGCGGATATCCGGGGCGTCAACGGCCTCGAAAAATCCGTCATCCAGATCAAACTCCAGAAGGCTTTCTCCCTCTTTCAGGTCTTTCAGGTCAATCTTAAACGACTCCATATCGGACATAGCTCCACTTCGGGTTGCAAAGTTACTACTTTTTTCCGATAATTGATAACTTTATCCGAAAAACTTTATCTTCTGCCCTAATTTCCACCTTTTTATAAAGCCCTGACGACAGACGGAATGTGCTTTTCCGGACGGAAACGAGAGGCCGAAAAAACAAAGGCAACCCCATGTCTGGCAAAAGACCGTTAAAAGGTGAGCTTCTAACGGCTAAAAGCCCGGCTCCTAACGGTTAAAAGGAGCGTAAAAGACGGCCTTTTACAAAACGCCCGCTATTTTCTCAGTTCTATCCTGAAAGTCGTACCCTTTCCCATCTCGGAACTCTTGACATAAATACGCCCCTTGTGATATTCCTCAACGATCCTCTTCGCCAGGCTAAGGCCCAGTCCCCAACCGCGTTGCTTAGTGGTAAAACCCGGGCGGAATACATTGCCAAGGTCCTTCTTCCGGATGCCCTTGCCCGTATCTGACACTTCGATAACAGCCTTGTTACCAGCTTCCTCCACATGCAGGACTATCAGCCCCTGCTCTCCTCCCATGGCATCGACGGCATTCTTGGCGAGGTTCTCGATTACCCACTCGAAAAGCGATGCATTCAAGTTCACAATAATGTCATGGTCGGGAAAATCTTTCAGCATCCTCACCCTCTTTGAAGTCCTGCGATCCATGTAGTCAATGACATGGTCCATGACCTCGTTCAGGCTCGTTGGAATCGGCTCTGGCAGGGATCCAATCTTGGAAAAACGGTCCGCGATAAGTTGCAGTCTCTTTACATCCTTATCCATTTCGGGCAAAAGTTCATCTTCAGGATAATTTTCCTTCAGCATTTCCGTCCAGGCCATCAGACTCGAGATGGGGGTTCCCAGTTGATGGGCAGTCTCCTTGGAAAGGCCGACCCACACCTTATTCTGCTCTGCCTGCTTGGAGGTGAGCAAGGCGAATATGGCAATGACGACGAAAATAAGGACAACTCCCAACTGCACGAACGGATAGAGTTCCAGACGCCGGAGCATGTTGGAGTCATCGTAGCAGACATCGATATAATCCGTCTTGGCAGAGTCGTCGAGCTGGATGCGGATATAACGGCCGGCCTTCAATAACTGCCGACCTATGGATGTGGATTCCCGCAGACTGTCCTCCCGGCTCCGCGCCTTCATGTCCACATTCCTGAAGGTTTGCACCTGCTGCCTGGAATCCATCACGATGATAGGAATGGTATGGTTTTCGTTAATGACTTTCAGTACAAGATTCAGGTCGGTGTTCTCGTCGGCATTGTTCAAAGAGCGCATTGCCTCTGCCCACACTCCCACCTTATTTCTCTCTTCCTCCTCCAAATCACGGGTCAGGAAATGAGAAATAACAAGTGAGGCTACCGCTATGAGGATGGCCGCCAAGACCAGCAATATCTTTACTTGCCTGATTCTGTCAGTCCATTGCATACATCCTATGTAACGCTCTATTGTATAATTTATTGTATTGATGACCCGGGAGCTACAGATTTACGATTTTCCACTTATATTTTTAATATGCCATCCTGGGAGAAGCGGATGTCCGTCCGCCGACTCCTCCGCCGTACCAGACCAATAAGAAAAAGGTTCCCCGATCCTCCTCAGAAGGGGAACGGGGAACCCGGATGATAAAAAACGGGCGGCTGCCTGCTCTCCCGCGTTGCATCGCAGTACCATCGGCGCCG